>CANKEA010000130.1 GCA_947480815.1 Caulobacterales bacterium
GGGCAAACCCGCCCGCGTCATCAGGCATCTTCAGCGGTGCGTCGGCGCGATAGGCATAGGTGACGTTAAAGGCATGGGTAATGATCCCGCCCCATCCCGGGCCACCACCCACAAGGCGGAACGCGGCCTGATCGATTGTGAGGCTGAGCTTACCATTGGCTGCCGTGCCGGTGCGGCTGTCGGCATTGAGGAACCCCAATGACGCTCCGCCAGCGTCGGCGAGACTGCCAACGGTACCTTCCTGCGGCAGAGCTTCGTCTTCACTCATCGAGCAAGATTGCTATTGGACGGCAGCACACCGCGCAATCGTATTAAGGGCCGCCAAACAGCACGCGCTCTCTGTTGATGTTTAAGCTCTAGATATGCAGAGCGCGTCCATAGGCTTCGAGCGCGCTCTCGTGCATGGCCTCGCTCATCGTTGGGTGCGGGAAACAGGTTGCGAACACCTCTTCCTCGGTCGCTTCCATGGTCATGGCGATAACGAAGCCGTTTATCATTTCGGTGACTTCGGCCCCGATCATATGGGCGCCGATTAGGGCACCGGTCTTCGCGTCGAACACCGTCTTGATGAAGCCTTCGAGTTCCCCGGACGCAATGTTCTTGCCGTGGTTCTTGAACGGGTAGCGGCCGACCTTGATCTCTAGGCCTTTGGCCTTGGCCTGGGCTTCGGTCAGGCCAACACTGGCCACCTGGGGCGTGGCATAGGTGCAGCCCGGCACGGGGCTGTGCAGCCCATTGTCCTTCTTCCCCGCGATGGCTTCCAGGCAATGAATGCCTTCGTGGCTAGCCTTATGGGCCAGCCAAGGTGGGCCGGCGACGTCGCCGATAGCGTAAAGGCCGCTCACATTGGTCTTGGCATGGCTATCAGTGACCACATGGCCGCGGTCAACCTTCACGCCTAGAGCTTCCAGGCCCAGGTTCTCAACATTGCCCTCGATGCCGACGGCGACAATCGCCACGTCAGCTTCCAACGTCTCGGCCTTACCGGCGGTTTCCAGGGCAACGGAAACACCTTTGGCGGACTTAGATAGCTTAGTCACCTTGGCGCCGACACGGAACGTCAGGCCGCGCTTTTCGAACGCCTTGTGGGCGGCATTGGAGACCTCTTCATCTTCAACCGGCAGGATTCGATCCATGGCCTCGATTACCATCACCTCCGAGCCCAAGGCGCGGTAAAAACTGGCGAATTCGATGCCAATGGCACCCGAACCAATGACGATCAGGCTCTTGGGGGCCGGCCGCTTTGGAGCCAGGGCCTCGCGATAGGTCCACACCTTGTCGCCGTCCGGCACCAGGCCGATGCCCGGAATGACGCGCGCGCGCGCGCCGGTGGCCAGAATGACATGTTTGGCTTGTAGCGTACGGGGAGCGGCCCCTTCGGCGGTGACAACAACCTTAGGCACGCTGGTGCCCTTCTCTAGCTTGGCGACGCCCTTGATCACCTCGATCTTGTTTTTCTTCATCAGGAAGGCGATGCCCCCCGACAGCTGTTTGGCGATCCCGCGCGAGCGTTCGATGATCTTGGTGAAATCGTACGAGCGGCCCTGCACCGCCAGGCCGTAGTCTTCGAGATGGTCAAGCTTCTCAAACAGTTCGCCTGACTTGAGTAGGGCCTTGGTGGGGATACAGCCCCAGTTCAGGCAGATGCCGCCCAGGTTGTCACGCTCGACAATAGCCGTCTTGAACCCCAACTGGCTGGAGCGGATAGCCGCAACATAGCCGCCGGGACCAGACCCGATCACGATCACATCAAAGTCAGTCGTCATGGTTTATCGTCGTCTTCGTTCGAGGAATGGTGACGCTTGCCGTTTAGCTCAGCGGGTGTCTGCGGCCAGCTAGATCAGCTAGATCAGCTAGATCAGCTAGACCAGCATGGTCGAGGGGTCTTCGATGAAAGCCTTGAACGCCATCAAGAATTCCGCACCGATCGCCCCGTCCACCACGCGGTGGTCACAGGTGAGCGTGACGCTCATCACCGTGGCAACAGCCAGCTGGCCGTTCTTGACAACGGCGCGCTGTTCGCCAGCCCCCACCGAAAGGATCGCACCCTGCGGCTCGTTGATAATCGAGCTGAAGGTCTTGATACCGAACATCCCCAAGTTCGAGACGGAGAAGGTGCCGCCCTGGAACTCTTGCGGGGCCAATTTCATGGCGCGAGCTCTTCCGGACAAATCTTTAGTTTCCTTGGCTATTTGAGCCAAACCTTTGGTTTCCGCTGCGCGAATAATCGGCGTTATCAACCCACCATCAATGGCCACAGCCATAGCGATATCGGCATGATGATGCATGGCGATACCTTCCGGCGTGAAGCTGGCATTGGCACCCGGCACGCGCTTAAGGGCCATGGCGCTGGCCTTGATGACGATGTCATTGACACTGACCTTGACGCCTTCCTTCTCGAGCAAGGCGTTGATCCGACCGCGCGCTGCCAGCAGACCGTCGATCTCGAGATCCATGGTCAGGGGGAAGTGCGGAATATCGCGGAAACTCTCGGTCAGGCGCTTGGCGATGACCGTGCGCATGCCGTTGAGCGGCACAAGGTCATATGAGCCGGGCGCAATGCCCTGCTGTTCCAGCGACCTGGCCTTACGCTCCGTCGATGGCGCGGCCGCACCAGAGGATGCGGCGGTTGCCGCCCCGCCCGGCTGGGCCTTATCGATATCGGCCTTGATAATCCGTCCGTGCGGGCCTGAACCTGCAACGCCCTTCAGATCGACGCCCTTGGATGCCGCCAGCCGTTTGGCCAGGGGTGAGGCGAAGAGGCGTGAGCCATCAGCCGCCAAGGGCAGCGCAACTGCTGCCGGAGCCGGCGCTGCGGTTGGGACTGGGGCCGCTGACGGAGCCGACTTGGGCGCTTCGGCCGGAGCAGCCGCCCCGCCCTCATCTTTCAGCTTGGCGATCACGGCATTGACCTTGACGCCCTCGGTCCCGGCCGAAACCAGGATGGAGTCCACCACGCCTTCGTCGACAGCCTCGACCTCCATGGTCGCCTTGTCGGTTTCAATCTCGGCGATTACATCCCCAGCCTTGATCGTGTCACCAGCCTTGACGAGCCATTTGGCCAAGGTGCCCTCCTCCATGGTCGGAGACAGTGCGGGCATCAGAATGTCGGTCATCGCGGATCTCGATGATTGAGGTTTTGGTTCGTCATCAACGGTAGGTGACCGTCTTCACAGCAGCGACAACCTTGTCTACGGACGGCAGGGTCAGAAGTTCCAGATTGGCCGCATACGGCATAGGCACATCTTCCTGGCAGACCCGCAACGGCGGGGCGTCGAGGTAGTCGAAGGCCAGTTCGGTGACACGGGCCACGACTTCGGCGCCGACGCCCATCGGACCCCAGCCTTCCTCTACCGTTACCAGGCGATTGGTCTTCTTCACGCTCTCGACAATAGTGTCGATATCGAGCGGGCGAAGGGTGCGCAGATCGATCACCTCGGCGCTAATCCCCTGTTCGGCCAGATTCTCAGCCGCCTGTAGGGCCAAGCCGACCATGCGCGAGTGCGCCGTAAGGGTGACATCGGTGCCTTCGCGGCGGACCTTGGCCTTGCCGATCGGAACGATCCAGTCATCGACGTCTGGAATCTCGAATTCCGTCCCGTAGATCATCTCGTGCTCGAGGAAGACCACGGGATTGGGATCACGGATGGCCGCCTTGAGCAGTCCCTTGGCATCGGCGGCGTCATAAGGCGCAATCACCTTCAGGCCTGGGATCTGGGCGTACCAGGCGCTATAATCTTGGCTGTGCTGGGCCCCCACGCGGGACGCGGCCCCGTTGGGTCCACGGAACACGACCGAGGCCTTGATCTGGCCGCCCGACATGTAAAGCGTCTTTGCCGCCGAGTTGATAATCTGGTCCATCGCCTGCATGGCGAAGTTCCAGGTCATGAACTCGATAATGGGCTTCAGCCCGGCCATGGCGGCACCCACACCCAGGCCCGCAAAGCCGTGCTCGGTGATGGGGGTATCAATGACCCGACGGTCACCAAACTCAGCCAATAGGTCGCGACTGACCTTATAGGCACCCTGATACTGGGCAACTTCTTCGCCCATCAGGAAGACCTTGTCGTCGCGACGCATTTCCTCGGCCATGGCGTCTCGGAGCGCGTCACGCACCGTGATCTTGGTCATGGCCGTGCCGGCGGGGATATCAGGATCGGCCGCCAGCGGAGCCACGTAGGCCTTGGCCGGGGCAGGCGCAGCATGCGTCTCGGACTTGGCTTCAGCGGCGGAAGCAATAGCGGGCGCCGGTTCAGCGACCGGTGCGGAGGCGGCTTCGCCCTCGCCCTTCAGCTTCGCGATCACCGCATTGACCTTCACGCCTTCGGAGCCAGCAGGAACCAGCAAGCTCTCGATCACGCCTTCGTCGACGGCTTCCACTTCCATCGTGGCCTTATCGGTCTCGATTTCGGCGATGACCTGACCGGCCTTAATGCTGTCTCCCGGGGCAACCAGCCACTTGGCGAGGGTGCCCTCCTCCATGGTCGGAGACAGGGCGGGCATGAGGATGTCCGTCACTGGGCGGCCTCCAGATAAACGTCGGTATAGAGTTCGGACGGGTCCGGCTCGGGACTATTTTTTGCGAATTCCATGGCCTCGGCCACGATGGCCTTCACTTCGGCATCGATGGCCTTGAAGGCATCCTCTGACACCTTGGCCTTTTCCAGCCGGTCGCGCAGATGGTCGATCGGGTCGCGGTTTTTCTTAACGTCGTCTACCTCCTCCTTGGTACGGTAC
>CANKEA010000131.1 GCA_947480815.1 Caulobacterales bacterium
TCGAGTCCCCTGTTTTCGCTATCACCGGAATTATTGAGAGGGGCCGCCCATGCCGACCATCGCCGTCACCCGCCTGCCGCACAATGCCGACCTGCCCTTGCCGGCCTATGAGACTGCGGGCGCGGCGGGGGTGGACCTGCGGGCCGCTGTGTTTGAGGACGCCCCAGTCACCCTGCGCCCTGGTGCCCGCGACATAATTCCGACTGGCCTAGCCATGGCCTTGCCCGAGGGCTTTGAGGCCCAGGTGCGACCACGCTCAGGTCTGGCGGCCAAGGCTGGCGTCACCTGCCTCAACACCCCCGGCACCATCGACAGCGACTATCGCGGCGAGGTGAAGGTGATCCTGATCAACCTGGGCAGCGAGGATTTCGTGATACGCCGTGGCGATCGTATCGCGCAGATGGTCATTGCGCCGGTGCTACAGGCCGCCTGGTCGGAAGTTTCAAAACTAGACGAGACGCTACGGGGCACCGGCGGCTTCGGCTCTACCGGGCGCTAATTTAAAAGATACGGAACCAGCAAGCCGTGGACGACCAGGTAGCCACAGAAACCGGTCGAAAAACTGCCCACAGAGATCCAGGTCAGGGGGCCGAGCAAATCGGCGAGGCTGTCGGCTTGCATTGCGCTATCCCACGATCACCGGCCGCTTAGCCCCGCTCGACCGGAACGGTTGCTGACGGCCGACGTGTGACCGTGGCATGATTCGCATTTCCTGTGGAAAACTGTCTTGAGTTCCACAACTCGACACCCGTTTAGCCTGCCTCGGTCGCCGTTTCCGGGTCTGGCAGGCCGATCATGTGGAATCCAGCGTCGACATGCACCACCTCGCCTGTGGTCGAGCGACCCAGGTCAGACAGCAGCCACAGCGCCGCCCCAGCCACCCCCTCCATCGAGGTGTCCTCCTTCAAGGCGCTGAACGCGCGGCCCTGGCTCAACATGCCCCGGCCACCGCTGATCCCCGCAAGCGATAGCGTTCGCATCGCGCCGGCGCTGATCGCATTGACGCGAATACCCTTGGGGCCCAGGTCGCGGGCGATATAGCGGGTCGCCGCCTCCAGCGCCGCCTTGGCCACGCCCATGGTATTGTAGTTGGGGATGGTCCGCTCGCTACCCAGGTAGGTCATGGTGATCATCGCACCGGCTGGTCCCATCAGGCGGGAAGCTCGCTTGGCGACATCGACCCAGCTGTATGCCGAGACGTTCATGGCGGTCAGGAAGCCTTCGCGGGTGGTGTTATCGACGAAGGAGCCCATCAGCTCCTCCTTGTTGGCAAAGGCCACCGAGTGAACCACGAAGTCCAGCCGGCCAAACAGCGCCTCGACCTGAGCGAACGCCGCGTCCATCGAAGCGTCGTCGGTGACATCGGCAGGAATAAGGGCCTTGACCCCAATGCTCTCGGCGAGCGGTCGGACCCGCCGCTCCAGCCCCTCGCCCATGTAGGTGAAGGCCATCTCGGCACCTTGAGCCGCAAGACCCGAGGCGATACCCCAGGCGATGGAGTTCTTGTTGGCAACGCCCATCACAAGACCGCGCTTGCCGCGCATCAGATCGCCCTTAGGCAGGTCGTAGTCGTCGGACATGGACTTCCTCCGGTGAACTCGGGAGAGGTTTTGGCGGTTGATCCGCTTCGATGCAACCCGCGCCGTTAACCCCGGCAAACGGCAACCGTAGGCCGATCAGGGACCGCAGAGCGAACGCGCGGTTTTTCGAGGCCTAGGGTTTCCGTCTCGCGGCGGCCATTAGGCAGGGAAATGTAAGACTCAGACCCGGCTCATGATCAAGCAGCCGTTCGTGCCGCCAAAGCCAAAGCCATTCGACATCACCGTTTCGACCGAACGATCCGCGCGCGCACGAAGGATCGGTAGGTCGGCGAACTCGGGGTCGATTTCCCCGATATGGGCGCTTTCGGCCAAGAAACCGTCCCGCATCATCAGCAGGCAGTAGATCGCCTCCTGCGCCCCGGCCGCACCCAGACTGTGACCGGTCAGGGACTTGGTGGAAGAAATTGGCGGAATGTGAGCGCCGAACACGGCGCGCACCGCGCCCATCTCACGGCTGTCGCCCACGGGCGTCGAGGTGCCATGCGGGTTCAGATAGTCGATGGTCCGATTGCCAGCGCTTTCAAGGGCCAGGCGCATGCAGCGCTCGGCGCCTTCGCCCGATGGGGCCACCATGTCGAAGCCGTCGCTGTTGGCCGCATAGCCTGTGATCTCAGCGTAGATGGTCGCGCCCCGCGCCTTGGCGTGTTCGTAGTCCTCGACCACAACCACCCCAGCCCCACCGGCAATCACGAAGCCGTCGCGGTCCTTGTCGTAGGCGCGGGAGGCAATGGCCGGGGTGGAATTGAAGTTGCTCGACATCGCGCCCATGGCGTCGAACAAATTCGACAGGGACCAGTCCAGCTCTTCGGTGCCGCCGGCGAAGATCACATCCTGTTTGCCGAGCTGAATCTGTTCATAGGCGCTGCCGATACAATGGGTGGAGGTGGCGCAGGCCGAGGATATCGAAAAATTCAAGCCGCGGATCTTGAACCAGGTCGCCAGCACGGCCGAGGGGCCGCTGCTCATGGCCTTGGGCACGGCAAACGGGCCAATCCGCTTGGGGCCCTTTTCGCGCGTAATGTCCGCAGCCGTGACAATAGCCGAGGTCGACGGCCCACCGGCACCGACGATCAGGCCGGTACGCTCATGGCTGACCTGTTCGGGCGTAAGGCCGGAATCGGCAATGGCCTGTTCCATGGCGATGTGGGCGTAGGCTGTGCCGGGGGCCAGGAAGCGGGCGGCGCGGCGGTCGACCAGGGCCTCCCAGTCAATGTTCGGCTTGGCGTGGACCTGGGACCGGAATCCGAGCGCAGCATATTCCGGTGCGGCTGAAATTCCTGAACGCGCGGCTCGGAGCGACTCGCTCACCGCGTCGGCGGTATTGCCGATGGATGAGACGATCCCGATGCCGGTGATAACGACGCGGCGCATTGCCTGTATCCTGCTCCCAGTTTCGCCGAGCGATGGAGCCCCTTGAGCGCGGGGTCCTCAGCTTAGTGGATGTCTTCAGCCTTAAATAGGCCAACGCGAAGGTCCTTGGCTTCATAGATGGGGCGGCCGTCCGCTTCCATCACACCGTCGCCGATGCCCAGCACGAGTTTTCGCATGATCACCCGCTTTAAATCGATCTTGTAGACGACCTTTTTGACATCTGGTGTAACCTGTCCTGAGAATTTCACCTCCCCGACACCGAGCGCCCGGCCGCGGCCGGGTGCACCTGACCAGCCGAGGAAAAACCCGACCAGCTGCCACATGGCGTCCAGCCCAAGGCATCCCGGCATCACCGGATCACCGATAAAGTGGCAGACGAAAAACCACAGCTCCGGCGTGATATCGAGTTCGGCCTCGAGATAGCCCTTGCCGTATTGGCCGTTCTCCGAATCGATCCGGATAATGCGGTCGAACATCAGCATCGGCGGGGCCGGAAGCTGAGCATTACCCGGACCAAACATCTCTCCGCGGCCGCAGGCGAGCAGGTCCTGGAAGTCGTAAGAATTCTTCATGCGGCGACCGAGTAGCACAGGCGGCAAGGCCGCCTCAATGACCCCACGACGCAGATAGCGTTTTAACTGAGCCGCTCATTACCGGCATTGTGCAGCATCTGCAGTGCCCCAGACCTCAGCCTGCGGTGTCCAGCCGTAGCGTTTCTGGCCCCGTACGCGACACCAGCCGTTCTTGCACTTATCCAACGCCGCCATGCTGCGGGGGGCCAGAATCGCAACCACCGGCGAGCCGGGATCGGGCTTGGCGTGCAGGGCCAGCGACTGGGCCGACATGCGAATCACGCTGCGATGGCCGTCGATCGTGCGTCGGTGCACCCAGGCACCGCCGCCCTCGGGATCGCAGACCTTGCGCCACTCCGCCGTCTCGGCAACCACCTGCACTGGCAGACCGCGCACACGATAGACCCAGCGCGCGGCATAGTCGTCACCTGGGCCCGAGCGGGCGTTTACCTCGTTGAATTTCAGGGTCACATAGCGTGGCACCGGTAGGCCCGACGGCGTCTGGCGATCCGCCGCCACAGCGCAAGCGGCCATACCAACCATCCAGACGAGCACCACCAGCGCCGCCTTGGGACCTATTCCCCTTGATAGAGGCTGACCCTTTGATAGAGGTGGATGGGTCATGGCCGCCCCCAAAACTAAAGTCATCGTCACCCGGCGTTTGCCCGATCTGATTGAGATTCGGATGCGCGCGTTATTCGACACCCAGCTTAGTGTGGATGACAAGCCTTTCACACCAGAAGACCTCGTCGTCGCCTTGCAGCAGGCCGACGTTCTGGCACCCACCATCACCGACAGGATCGACAAGACCCTGATTGACCAAGCCGGGCCACAGCTGAAGCTAATCGCCAATTTTGGGGCCGGCATCAACCATATCGACGTGGCCGCCGCCAATGCGCGGGGCATCATGGTGACCAATACGCCCGGTGCCCTGACCGATGACACCGCCGACATCGCCATGGGGCTAATCCTGGCGGTCATGCGCCGCATGGTAGAGGGCGAGACCGTGTTGCGTGCCGGCGAATTCCATGGCTGGAGCCCCACCTGGATGACTGGCCAAAAGCTCGGCGGAAAACGGCTGGGAATCATCGGCATGGGTAGGATCGGCCAGGCCCTTGCAAAGCGCGCCCACGCCTTTGGCATGCCGGTGCACTACCATAACCGCA
>CANKEA010000132.1 GCA_947480815.1 Caulobacterales bacterium
AGGTTGTCAGGTGCCGCGCCTCGGCTGAATCCGCGCGAGATGAACTTGGCCGCGCTGATCGGCTCGGCGAGGTCGGGAACGTCATCAAGCGGCGTGCCCTCGGCCTTTCCCCGGCCCAGACCATCAGCGTTCAGTTCGCCCTCGCCATTGGCCAGTTCGTCCCGGCCCAGATAGCTGATGCCCAGCTCGCGGAAGATGTAGTCCAGGATCGAGGTGGCAGAGCGAACGCTATCGTTGCCGGTCACAGGACCGGCCGGTTCGAACCGGGTGTAGACGAAGGCGTCGACGAACTTGTCGAGCGGCACCCCATGCTGAAGGCCCAGCGAGATTGAAACCGCAAAGTTGTTCATTAAGCTGCGGAAGGCGGCACCTTCCTTGTGCATGTCGATGAAGATCTCGCCCAACTCGCCATCGTCGAATTCGCCGGTGTGGAGGTAGACCTTGTGGCCGCCGACGCTGGCTTTCTGGATATAGCCCTTGCGACGGTCGGGGAGTTTGCGGCGTGACGGCTCGCGCTCGATCACCCGCTCCACAATGCGTTCGGTTTCGGTGACGCGGGGGCGGGAGTCTTCGAGTTCCGGCAGGTCGAGCTTGAACGTCGCCGGTGCGGAGGCGCGTTCAATCCGCAAGGCTCTTGCCCCAGCGTCGATGGCGGTAGTCTGGGCGGCCAGGGCGTCGGCCGGTGTCGCCTCGAAGGCCAATGACAGCAAGCAAACAGCCGGACCGTCAGCAAACGGCTGAACGGCGGTCATCATCGCCAGCCGAGCATCCAGGCCGATCGTATCGGCGGTTGCGAAGGCTGGATGAGTGGCCAAGGTGCCGGTGCCGAGCGCGTGGACCTGTGCGGTTGAAACGTCTTCGTTGCTGAAGCCGCAAAGCGCCAACACATCTGCATCGACGGTGCCGCCGAGCACGTCGGTGATAAAGCCCTCACCAAGCACCTCGACGGAGAAGGCCTCGCGCAGGGTCGCGCAGTGCGGTAGGGCGGCCTCAATGGCTGCCAACTCGTGGGCGGTGAAGCCGTGTTGGGCCAGGCTCGCTGGGTTGATCGCCGGTGCATGCGTCAAGCTGCCCGTGCCCAAGGCCTGTCGCGCAGCCGCTGTGGCGTCGATGCTAAGCCTTGTTAGGCCGCGCTGGGTCGCGGGGGACAGAGCGCGCACGGGCGCGCCGTCGCTGCCCTCGGCCAATGCCACAGGGCCGGTCCATGGTCTAGCGCCCATGCTGATCCCACCCAGGCGCAAGGAAAGCACGGCGTCACCGTCCAGCCCGATAACAGCACCCCGCGGCACACGCCGGCTCGGCATGGCCATCATCTCGGCGTCGGTGGCGCGGGCGGCTTCAGCCGCTAGCGCCCATATCTGCGCCGCAGCGTCGCGCCCCTCGGCGGAATTGAAGGCTAGGCCGCGTCCGACCAGGATTTCAGAAACACCGGCCAGGGTGAGGTTGAGTGGACCTTCCGGCGGTGCCTGCACCTCTAAAGCGCTCAGTGTTAGCCGTACGAGCGCCTGGAACCCGGCCGCGTCAAAGCCCGTGTCATCTTCGAAGACAGCGGCGTTGATCGCCATGCTGGGCGCGGCGGCAGAATGGGCCAGCCAGGCGGCGGCGGCATCGTCCAATGCCACAGTAACCCCGCCGAACCGCCAGCCGAGTGCGGCGGTTGAGGCACTGGCTCCGCGGATCAGGAATTGAGGCCGCGTTGAGGTGGCGGAATTCGCCGGGACGTCTATTTCGCTCAGGGCGTCGACCAAGGCATCAGCGATCAGGTCGTCGGGTGCGCCGGCGAGGCGGGCACGGGCTCCAGCGCGGGCCAAGGCTGGGTTCTGCACGGGATCCGAACAGCCAGCACCCTCGCAACGGCGTATCGATTGACGCACGGCCTCCAGGGCGTCGATCAGACCGTCGGGCCGACGCCGTGCGGCAATGGCGTCAGCGCCGTGGCTGGCAGCGGCGGCGGTGAACGCACTGCCACTCACCTCGAAAACTGCCTGCGGCTCGGCCTTGGGCGCGTTGGCGAAGGCCACGGCACCGACTGCGACAGCATCGACAATGGCCTGACGGAAGGCGAGGGCGTCTGTCTGGCGATCAAACAGGGCCATCATCCAGCCTTGCGCCGCGAGGCCAGCGGCGAATCGAGCCGGGCCACCGCCAAGAAGTGGATCGGTGAAGGTGTCTAAGGCCAGGGTCTTGGGCGCGCCGCGCGGGATCAGGGCGGTGACTCTCCGACCCCAGTCGAACCAGGATTCGATTCGCGCTTCGGTCCAACCGGCCGGTGCGACCACACCGCAAAGCCCGTCTGCGCTCTCTGCGGTGCGCAGTTGAGCCGGGCGTTTATCGCCGCTGTGAACGGAGGTTTCGAACCGCATACGGTGAAGCTAGCTGCGCGGATGAACCGGGACAATAGATGTTGGAGCTAGTTGCCATTCGTCCACAAGATGTGGCGGCCGACTTGGCGCATTGGGTCGCTGGACGGGGCGAGTTCGCGACCCTATAGTCCGCCGCGCGTTAAAGGCTTTTGCGACAGGTCCACCGGTGCTGAAACTCCTAGCTTCGATCTTCACCTGGTGGGGCGGTGCCACAATCGGTGCCGGATTTCACATCCATCGCCGCGGCCGGCTCGTCGGTAAGGACGATACCGGCAATATGTACTATGAGGCGCGCGACGCGAAGGATTCCTACGATGCGCGCAAGCGCCGCTGGGTGATCTACAACGGCTATGCCGAGGCCTCGAAAGTACCGCCCGAATGGCATGGCTGGCTGCGCTACACATTTGAAGAGCCGCCGACGGTCGAGCCACTGCTGCGCCGTTCGTGGGAAAAGGACCACCTGCCCAACCTGACCGGTACCGTGCACGCTTGGCGCCCGCCCGGTGCCATAGGACGCGGCGGCGAACGCTCGGCCACGACGGGCGACTATCAGGCCTGGACACCCGAGTAATGCGACCTCTCGGGTCTCGGTCCTTCCTGGTCTGGACACAGTCTGGATCAGATCAGCAGGCTCAAGATTTTTGATGCGGGCATGACGGTCGCCAAAACCGATTACCGTTTTCGGCGCTCTGGTATCGGCCTGGCGATAGCGCTGCCGCTGTTGTTTCTGGCTAGCGCTCAGGCCCAGGTGCATACTGCCGCTCCGGTCGTCCCGCCAGCCCCTGCCGCGGCGAAGGCGGCACTGACCCCGTCGTTGGCAAATCCCGTGAATGCCCTGCCGCCCAACGCTACAGTGCCGCTGGCCAAGCCCGCTCCACTCGCCGCGCCCCTGCCGCGCGCGCGCTCCAGCGTCGCCATCTTGCAGGCGCTGGATAAGGTAACGGCCGAGACAATCCGCTTTGAAGTCCCTGTCGGGCAGCCCGTACGCTACAAGACCCTGGTTTTCACGGTACGCGCCTGCGAGACCACAGCTCCGGACGAGGGGGTGCAGGATTTCTCAGCCTATGTCCTGGTCGATTCTCAGCCCGCGCCTTCGCCCGGCAAGGAAATACCGTCTGCCCGGCAGGTGTTTCGGGGCTGGATGTATGCGTCCTCACCCGGCCTCAATCCGTTGCAGCACCCAGTTTACGACGCTTGGCTGATTGCTTGCAAAGCCACCGCACCAGTGACGCCGCGGCCCGCATCGCCGCCTAAACCCAAGCCGGTGGTTACGCCTGATCTCATTGCGCCTGCGCCTGTAGCCACTGCTCCGGTCGCCCCCACAGTCGAGCCTCCTGCACAGGCACCGGCCCCCAGCCGATAGAAGTCTGCGTCTATCGTCAGGGCCTCGGCTAGCCGCTGCTGATAGTCTGATCGATCGATCTCCACAGCGCCGAACTGCAGCAGATGGTTGGTGACGAATTGAATGTCCAACAGCCGATAATCGCCAGCGGACAATCGCGCCGCCAAGTGCGCCAATGCCACCTTGCTGGCATCGCGTCGGCGCGAAAACATGCTTTCACCAAAGAAAGCTCCGCCAAGAGAGACGCCATACAGCCCGCCCAAAAGGTCGCCCGCGCCGTCATAAGCCTCAACACTGTGGGCCTGCCCGCGCGCGAAGAGATCCAGGTATAGCCGCTCAATTGGCCCGTTAATCCAGGTTTCCAGTCGTTCCGGTCGGCTGGCGGCACAGGCGGAGATCACCCCGGCGAAGTCCTGGTCGACCACCACCCGATAGTGGTCAGAACGCACCGTGCGGGCGAGCCGGTTCGAAATGTGCAGGGCGTCGAGCGGGATTACCCCGCGCTTGCGGGGCTCGACCAGATAGAAGTCGTCGTCATCGCGGGAGTCGGCCATTGGAAAGATGCCACACCGATAACAGTCGACCAGATCATCGGCGGTGAAGCCTATTATCCGTGCGCCTTGATCCATCGCTCAAGCCAGTGGATGTCATAGTTACCAGACTGAATATCCGGCTGGGCCAGCAGTTTCAGGAAAAGCGGTGTGGTGGTCTCGACCCCGGAGATGACCATTTCGCCGAGACATCGATTCATGCGGGCGATGCATTCGGCGCGATCTTGGCCATGCACGAGCAGCTTGCCGATGAGGCTGTCGTAGAAGGGCGGGATCGCATAGCCAGCGTAGATTGCACTATCGAGCCGCACGCCCGGACCGCCGGGCGCATGGAATTCGGTGATCACGCCGGGCGAAGGCGCAAAGGTCCGCGCGTTCTCGGCATTGATCCGACACTCCATCGCG
>CANKEA010000133.1 GCA_947480815.1 Caulobacterales bacterium
ACACGCGCGGGATGATCCGGCAGCATCAGTTCTACAAGGTCGAGCTGGTTTCGATTACCGCGCCCGGTCAGTCAGACATCGAACACGACCGCATGACAGCCTGCGCCGAGGGTGTGCTTCAGGCGCTGGAATTGCCGTTCCGCACCGTGCTTCTCTGCACCGGCGACATGGGTTTCGGTGCGCGAAAGACCTATGACCTCGAGGTATGGCTGCCGAGCCAGGCTACGTTCCGTGAGATCAGTTCGTGCTCCAACTGTGGCGATTTCCAGGCCCGACGCATGGATGCCCGGACCCAGAAGGCGGGCGAGAAAGGCACGCGCTTCGTGCATACCCTGAACGGCTCGGGCCTTGCGGTTGGACGCACCCTTGTGGCCGTGCTGGAAAACTACCAACAGGAAGATGGTTCGGTGGCCATACCCGCGGTGCTACAGTCCTACATGGGCGGCGCGACGTCTATCGGTGGTCAGTTGTGAGGGCTTTGGGTTGAGAATCCTCATCACCAACGACGACGGCATTCATGCCGAGGGGCTGACGGCGCTGGAAAAGATCGCCGCCGTCCTGACCGATGACGTCTGGGTGGTGGCACCCGAATACGAACAGTCTGGGGCCAGCCGTGCGTTGACCTTGGCCGACCCGCTGCGGGTGCGGCGGCTGGGCGAACGCCGTTTTGCCGTGGATGGCACGCCAACCGACTGTGTGATGCTGGCAGTGCAAGACCTCGTTCAGGGCACCAAGCCCGATCTGGTGCTTTCGGGCGTCAACCGTGGGCAGAATCTGGCCGAGGATGTGAGTATGTCGGGCACGGTGGCGGGTGCCATTCAAGGCATGGTTTTGGGCGTGCCCGCGATTGCCTTGAGTCAGGCGCTGTTGGTGTTTCACGACGACGAGCGCGCGCCCTTCGAGGTGGCGGTGACCCACGGCCCGGGCGTGATCCAGAGCCTGCTCAAGGTAGGTTGGCCGGATGATGCCATCATGAACGTCAATTTTCCCTGCCGGCTGCCAGAGCAGGTGACTCAGGTGGAAGTGACCCGTCAGGGCTTCCGGGGCTTTAATGGGACCCATGCCGAGCGGCGCACAGACCTGCGCGGCCGCGATTATTATTGGATGGGCTTTCGCAACGGAGAGGTGAAGTTGGGTGAGGGTACAGACCTCGCGGCCATCGCTGCTGGGAAGATTTCCATTACGCCGTTGCATATCGACTTGACGCACCAAGCGGCCCTGGGTGCGCTCAGGGGACGTATCGGCGGCGCCATCCCCAAGGTTCACGCCTGATGTCGAACGAAGCGGATGATCCGGCAGAGGCGGCGCAGACGCAGCTGGCCCGACTGGTTCTGGCGCTCCGTTCGCAGGGGGTTACTGATCCTGTGGTGCTGTCGGCGATCGAAAAAACGCCGCGCGACCTGTTCACGCCTGATCTCTTTCGCGATCGCGCCTGGGAGGACAGCGCCCTGCCGATCGCCTGCGGCCAGACGATCAGCCAGCCGTTTATTGTGGGGCTCATGACCCAGGCTTTGGCTCTGGAGCCGCGCGCGCGTGTGCTGGAAATCGGCACCGGTAGCGGCTACCAGACCGCTATCCTGTCTCGCTTGGCGCGGCTGGTTTATACCGTGGAGCGCTACCGCACCCTGATGGGCGAGGCGGAGAAGAGGTTTGTCACCCTTGGCCTGACGAATGTGATCACGCGTTTTGGTGACGGCGGCGACGGTTGGGTCGAACAGGCACCGTTCGATCGTATTCTGGTCACAGCCGCGTCGTCTGATGAGCCAGACCGATTGCTCAAACAGCTCAAGCCTTCGGGCGTGCTGGTGGCACCGGTCGGAAAGGGTCCAGTGCAGCGTTTGTTGCGTTACGCTGGGGATGGCAAGGGCGGATTCACCCAGGAACAGCTGGGAGAGGTACGTTTCGTGCCGATGCTAGATGGCGTTGCCAAGGAGCTCTGATGGCTCTGTTAAGCGGTGGCTAACCCTTTGTTTAGAATTAAGAGTGCGTTTGGTCTTGGATTAAAGAAAGAAAGCGCGATGCGTCAACAGATCGGCCAGATGGCTCTCATCGCGTCCGCCGCACTGGCTCTGACCGGTTGCGCTTCTACGACTCAGGTACCGGCCTATCCGATCAACACCGCCCCTGCGCCCGCTGTCCAAGCTGCGCCTACGCCGGTTCTGGCCCCAATCCCTGCGGTGCCGACGGCATCACCGACTACGCCCGTGACGGGCCAGCCATTAGCCTTGCCGGCCACAGTGCCTGCCCCGGCACCGGTGCCAGCACCCGTCCCCGCGCCTGCGCCTGCGGCACCGCCGCCGCAGCCGGTGCCGATTCCAGAAGAGCGGCCCGCATCGCCGCCAACGCAGACCTACAGCGCGCCACCGCCGGCACCTGCGCCCATTACCGTGTACTCGGTGACCGGCAAGGTGATCGACACCCAAGGCCCGCCGCAGGTGCATGTGGTTAAGCGCCGCGACACGATCGACGCCATTGCCCGCAACTTCGATATTTCGCGTCAGGAACTGGCTGACGCCAACAAGATCGCGCCACCCTACAAAATCAAGCCAGGCCAGAAGCTGAAGGGGTTGCGCGTCAAGGCCAAGGCCTATGTGGTCGGTAGCGGCGACACAATCTATTCCATCGCCTTGCGCTTCAAGGTTGCGCCGAAGGCCCTGGCCGCGGCGAACGGAAAGAAGGTCGGTTCGTCGATCCGGTCGGGTGAAAAACTGATCCTGCCCAAGGGTTACAAAGACACCGGCCCGCTCAAGCGCGTCCAGCTCGCGCCGGGCCTTACACCGCCCGCGGCCACCGTCTACTCCAGCCCGGCCTATACGCCCGCTACCTCCAAGCCGTCTGCGGTGCCGATTGCGCCAGCCGCACCGATTGGGTCGTCCACGCCGGCCACGATTTATCCGCGCCAGGCACCCGCTGTGCCGGCGATCAGCTATCCGCGTTTGCCAGCGGCTCCGCCCGCGACCTATCCGCTCCCCGCGCCGGCAGCTCCGCCGATTATCGACATGGCCGCTGTCCCAACCGATGCCGATGTAGTGGCCGCTGGACGCGGTCGGTTCATCTCGCCGGTGACGGGCGAGGTCCTGGGAGGCTTTGGCCCCAAGGGAACAGGCCAGCGCAGTGATGGGATCGACATTCGTAGCCCCGCAGGAACCGTGGTGCGTGCCGCCGCCGCTGGAGAAGTGGTTTATGCGGGCGACCAGGTTCCGGAGTTCGGCAACCTGGTGCTGATCAAGCATTCCGACGGCTGGGTTACGGCTTACGCCCATCTGCAGCGCACGGAAGTGAAGATGCGCCAGACCGTCACCCAGGGCCAGCAGATCGGCCTCGTCGGGATGAGCGGCGGCGTTTCCGAGTCCCAGCTGCACTTCGAGGTGCGCTACGCCCCCACGACCAAGGACAAGGCCCGCCCGATCGACCCGGCGCTGGTGCTGCCGAAATAACCAGAGGTCATCCCGGCCGCAGCAAAGCGAAGCGCCGGGAGCCAGGACAAGGTGCCCCGGCCTTTAGGCGAGGCTGTTGTGGCGGGCGCCGCTGACTCGGGATGGCGGATTTCAAAAAATCGTCTTCGCACCTGCGAAATGCAGCGCGATTTTGTATAAGGCGAGGGCAAGCTCCCACCCTTCATGGGGACGAGGAGCTCAGTGATGACGGCTTGGGTCTATTCCTTCGGCGGCGGCGGCGCGGATGGCGACGCCTCGATGAAAACTCTGCTGGGCGGTAAGGGTGCCAATCTGGCGGAGATGAACGCCCTAGGCTTGCCGGTGCCGCCCAAGGGCGCGTCATAGGGAATCTGCGGCGTGTAATCGAGTTCGGCGTCATCGAGGAAGGCGGTTCTCATCCCCGTCAGTCCCGCAGCAGCGGCAGGGATAAGCCCAGCGCCCCGCCGGCGGCGGCCACGTCGCGCCGAAAGCGGAATAGTTCGGCCGGCCGTCCGCCTGCACCGATGCGGCGGCCCAGCCCCTCGACTAGGCCGGTGCGTTCCAGCGTGCGGCGGAAGTTCTGTTTGTGCAGCGGGGCACCGACGATGGCTTCCACCGTGCGCTGCAGGGTCGACAGGGTGAACTCCGGTGGGGTCAGTTCAAACGCGACAGGACGGTACTTGAGCTTGCCGCGAAGTCGGCCAAGGCCCGTTGCCAGGATGCGGCGGTGGTCTGAGATCATCGGCTCGCCCAGGGCGCTGGCCCCTGCAGGGGGTTCGGTCGAGGGCAGGCCGGCGGCGCGCAGCCGGTCGCGTTCGGCCTCGGGTGCCAAGCCCGCTTCATACAGCAGCTCATAACGCTCTAGCACGCGCTCCTCTAGCCAGGGCGAATCGCCCAGGGCGAACAGCAGGGCCGCTCTTGTCTGGCGGCCGGTGTCGGCACCGGCCCAGGCGGCAAGTGCAGGGGCGATCATCTGATCCAGCACAGCGGGCCGGCCGCGCCGCCAGTCTTCCCATGGAAAGAATCGCGCCCAAGGCGACCAAGCGGTGTCGGGTGCGGAAACAGGCGCAGGCTCTGCGGTCAGGGCCAGAGAGCCAATCGAGACGACGCGGGCGGCACCGGCACCAACCTCAGCGCGTGGGGCGTCACGGCCCTTGTCGCCGAAGGTGTAAAGCTGTTCCACATAGCCCAGCTGAAACCCGGTCTGCTGAGAAACGAAGGC
>CANKEA010000134.1 GCA_947480815.1 Caulobacterales bacterium
GATCCTGTGCCTCTGGCACCAGACGATCCCGATCTCCGCACCAACCTGGCCTGCCAAGGACGGCGCGCAAGAACTGCAGGTGCTCATCTCTCGCTCTAAGGATGGGGAATTCATCGCCCAGGTGATGGAGCGGCTTGGATTCGGCTCGATTCGCGGCTCGTCGAAAAAAAACTCGGATAGCGGCAAGAACAAGAACGGCGAGCAGGCCTTCCGTGAAATGGTCCGCTTTCTTGCCGCCGGCAAGGCTGTGGCCGTGACCCCGGATGGACCGCGCGGTCCGGCGCTGGAGATGCAAAAAGGCGTCGCCGCCCTGGCGCGGCTGACCGGTGCCCCGGTCTTGATGGTGGGGATTGCCGCCGATCCCTGCCTGCACCTCGATACCTGGGACCGCACCATAATCCCCCTGCCGTTCGGACGCGCGGCCATGGTGTGGGGTGGGCCCTACCATGCCCGACGAGAGGACGATCCCGATGCGCTGACGGCACAGTGGACCGAAATTCTGCGCGACCTCGACCGCCAAGCCATGCTGGCCACCCAGCAGCATTGATTGCCGGGCCTTTGGGTGGGATTAAGGATGATGGCTGATCCTCAACACAAGCACCATGACCAAGCTGATCACGATCACGCGGGTCACGACCACGCCGGTCATGACCACAGGGGACACGAGTCCGCACAGGGTCATAAAAAGGACCATGGGCACGCGCATCATGGCGACGATCATGGGCATGGGCACAGTCACGCCCCCGCCGATTTTGGCGTAGCTTTCGCCGTCGGCGCTGGGCTGAACGTCGGTTTCGTGACCATTGAGGCCGCCGCTGGGATCTTCACCGGTTCCCTGGCCCTGCTGGCCGACGCCGGCCACAATTTGGCTGATGTGCTGGGTCTGCTGTTAGCCTGGACCGCCGTCATCCTGGCCCGACAGCCAGCGACCCAGCGACGCACCTATGGCCTGCGCAAGGCCACCATCCTGGCGTCCCTGGCCAATGCCGGCGTCCTGCTGGCGGCCGTCGGTGCCGTAGCCTGGGAAGCCCTGATCCGCCTGGAACATCCTCGGCCGGTGCAGACCGGATGGATGGCCGCCGTTGCCGCTGTGGGGGTGGTGATCAATACCGTGACGGCCCTGATGTTCATGCGCGGTCGCAAGGACGACATCAGCCTGCGTGGCGTCTATCTGCACATGGCCGCCGACGCAGCAGTCAGTGCAGGGGTGGTCGTCGCGGCCCTGGCCATCGGCGTAACGGGCTGGCTCTGGCTGGACCCCACCGTGACTCTGGTTGTGCTCGCGGTAATCATGCTTGGAACCTGGGGCCTGCTGCGTGAAAGCCTGGACATGGCGCTGGACGCAGCCCCCCGCGGCATCGATCCGGCGAAAGTGCGCCAGACCCTGAGCGCCCTGCCCGGCGTCATCAACGTTCATCACATCCATATTTGGGCCATGAGCACGACCGAGACCGCCCTGACCGCCCATCTGCTGGCACCCGGCGTAGGCGGATCGCTGTTGCAGCAGGCTGCCACGGCATTGAAGACCAAATACGGCATCGGCCATGTCACCCTGCAGATCGAAGATGAGGCGGCCAACTGCGATGGGCCGTGTGCGGAGCTGGCGTGAGCGCGCCCGCGCTAACCGTCTATCGGCTTTTGCTGGGCCTCGCTGAACCGCTCGCGCCGCTCATGTTGCGGCAACGGGCGATCAGCGGAAAAGAAGATCCAAAGCGCCTGCGCGAGCGCCTGGGTTATCCTAGCCGCACCCGCCGGAAGAGGCCGCTGGTTTGGATGCATGGTGCCAGTGTCGGCGAGACCCTTTCCCTGCTGCCGCTGGTCGAACGCCTGCAGACCCAGCGGCCAGACCTTCAACTGGTCGTGACCTCGGGCACCGCAACAGCGGCGAGCCTGCTGGCCCGACGTCTTCCAGGGGATGTTCCGCACCAATATGCGCCGATCGATGCGCCGGGCGCGACGAGACGCTTTCTTGAGTATTGGCGGCCCGACATCGCCATATTCGCTGAGGGCGAAATCTGGCCGAACCTGTTGCTGGAGGCCAAGGCGCGCGGCGCGAAACTGGCCCTGGTCTCAGCGCGCATGACCGAAAAGTCCGCCCATGGCTGGCGAAACTATCCGCAATCCGCCGCCGAAACCTTTGGCCTATTCGACCTGATCCTGCCGCAGGATGACGCCTCCGCCCGCCGCCTCGAAGACCTTGGTGCCCGCGTCGATGGGCGGCTGAATCTGAAATTGGCCGGCGATACCCTGCCAGCCGATCCAGCGGCGATTGAAGCCGTCCGGGCCGCCGCCGGCGGACGGCCTATTTTGCTGGCCGCTTCGACCCATGGCGAAGAGGATGAGCTGGTCTTGGAGGCCTATAGCCAGGCCGATCCGGACCGCACATCGCTGTTAGTGATCGTGCCGCGCCACACCGAACGGGGCCTGGGCTTGGCGAACATGGCCCGCGCTCGCGGTTACCGCGCCACCCTTCGCAGCCGTGGAGAGTCTCCGGCTAACGGAGCAATTCATATCGCCGACACCCTGGGCGAGCTGGGGCTATGGTTTCGGGTAGCGGCGGCGGCCTATGTCGGGGGCGGCATGTCCAAGCGGGTTGGCGGGCACAATCCGCTGGAACCCGCCAGGCTTGACTGCCCGATCATCAGCGGACTTCAGGTCCGCAACTGGGCAGAGGTTTATGCCGCCCTTCAGGCGCTGAACGGCGTGACCATGGTCAACAGTTCAACAGACCTGGGACGGGCCTTCACCTGGGCCCTGAGCGATCCGAAAGCCGCCAAAGCTCAGGCCGCGCGGGCGAGGGGCTTGGTCGATGGCCAAGCCGCCGCCATGGAGGCCGGATGGGCGCTGATCGCGCCGTTGCTGCCGCCGCCATCCGACGAGGCCACGGCATGAAGTTGGGCACACCCCGCTGGTGGTACGTGCACCGAGGCGCACCCATGCCGATAACGCGCGCCCTATTGATCCCCATGAGCTGGATCTGGGCGGCAGTGACGGCGCGCAAGCTTGCCACCAGGATCGCAACCGATCCCGGTATTCCGGTGATCTGTGTTGGCAATGTGACGGTTGGCGGAACCGGCAAGACGCCGGTGGTGCGTGAACTCTTGATGCGGCTAGCGGCCCATGGAGTGACGGCCCATGGCCTATCACGCGGCCACGGCGGCCAGCTCAAGGGTCCAATACAGGTCGATCCAACCCGGCATTCGGCCAAGGACGTCGGCGATGAGCCGATGATGCTGGCAGGGGACCTGCCGATCTGGATTTCGAAAAATCGGCTAGAGGGTGCGCGCGCCGCCGCTGCGAAGGGCGCTCAGATTGTGGTGATGGACGACGGGCACCAGAATCCGTCGGTAGCCAAGGCGCTGTCGCTGGTAGTGGTCGATGGCGAAACGCGCGACGACGAATGGCCGTTCGGGGACGGTGCCGTCTTTCCCGCCGGGCCGATGCGCGAACCATTGAAGGCGGGCCTGAGCCGTGCAGAGGCGGTGGTGCTACTGATGCCGCAGGACCTGGCACAGCCAGACGCGGCCCTGCTGGCGTTGCTGGCCCCAACCCCAGTTCTCGTGGCATGGCTTGAACCTGTGGCGGCGTTGGCCAAGGCGACCAAGGTTCTGGCCTTTGCCGGCATTGGCAAGCCTTGGAAATTCGAGCGGGCGCTAAAGGCTGCGGGGATAGATGTATCAGATTTTGCCGCCTTCGCCGACCATCAACCCTATGACGAAGCCACCCTATGGGTGCTGGAGCGCCAGGCCGCCGAGGCCGGCGCGATCTTGCTGACCACGGAAAAAGACTGGGCCCGCCTGCCTCTAGAATGGCAGGCCAAGGTCAGGTCATGGCCAGTGCGTGCGCGGTTCGAGGACGAGGCTGCGCTGGACGCCCTATTAGCAACGATCCTGCCTAAAGCGCGCTCCAGCCAATATCACGCCGATGGAAGCCACCCGGCCAGCGGATCTGGTCGACCGCCGCGTAAGCGCGGTCCCGCGCCGTCCTGATATCGTCCCCGCGGGCGCATACATTGAGCACCCGCCCGCCCGAGGCGGTTAAGCCTCCGTCGGCGTCGCGCGCCGTTCCGGCATGAAACACGGTGACATCGGCACCAAAGTCTTGCTCCGCCCCGTGGATGGTTGAGCCCGCCTGCGGATTTTCCGGATAGCCATTGGCGGCCAGCACCACACAAACGGCCGCCCCGTCCATCCAAACCGGATCTGGCAAGCGCGATAAAATGCCCGTCGCGCAGGCCAGCAGATAAGGCACGAGATCGCTCTCCAGTCGTAGCATCAGCACCTGACACTCCGGATCGCCAAAACGCGCGTTGAACTCGACTAGGCGCGGACCCGTCTCGGTGAGCATAAGCCCGGCATAGAGCACACCGACATAGGGCGTGCCCTCCGCCGCCATGCCGCGTACAGCCGGCAAGATCATCTCGTCCAACGCCTGCTGCGCTAGGGCCGGGGTAAGGATCGGGGCCGGGGCGTAGGTGCCCATACCGCCGGTATTGGGGCCCACGTCGCCATCAAAGGCGCGTTTGTGGTCCTGGGCGGCCCCAAAGAGGCGGGCCGTGGTGCCATCCGTCAGGGCAAACAGCGAGACCTCCTCGCCCTGCA
>CANKEA010000135.1 GCA_947480815.1 Caulobacterales bacterium
GACCTGCTGCATATAGGTGTACTGGCTAACTTCCATCCCATCGCACCAGACCTCCCAGCCCAGGCCCCAGGCCCCGACCGTAGGGTTTTCCCAGTCGTCTTCGACGAAGCGGATGTCATGCAGTTTGGGGTCAAGGCCAATGGCGGCGAGCGACCCCAGATAGAGGTCCTGCATATCTGCCGGATTGGGCTTCAGGATCACCTGATACTGATAATAGTGCTGTAGCCGGTTAGGGTTCTCGCCATAGCGGCCATCCGACGGGCGGCGCGAGGGCTGCACATAGGCCGCGTTCCATGGCTTGTTACCTAGCGCGCGCAGCACTGTGGCCGGATGCAGCGTGCCCGCGCCAACCTCTGTGTCATAGGGCTGCAGAATCACGCAGCCCTGATGGCTCCAGTACTCGTGCAGCGTGAGGATCAAGCCCTGGAAAGACAGGGATTTTAAGGCTGGCATAGGATGTATCGGAGAGCCCTGAAAAAGTCGGCGGACCATAAGGCTCGGCGACTCTCAACTCAAGCCAAGCTGAAAACCCCAGCAATATAACCCAGCAAAATGCCTCGCCGACCGCGTTACATCAGCGGCTGCGACAAAACGGCAGCCACCTTTCAGCGCACAGTCTGTGCAAGTCACCCCCAACGACGGACCCGTGATCCAATGCCCAGCCCATGAACCTCCTGCTTAATTTGAATGCATTTTGGTTCACGAGGCGCCCACTTATCAGGCGAAACGCCTCATTTGTTGACACTAGGTAACGGGTTTCCGGGCCGCGGGGCCGGAGGCGGTTAGCGTTAAGGCTGAAGACAAGCGCTTCTTACAGAGGTGCCGCGAGGCCCGGGCGGTCCGGGTGAATTGGGAGCAGGACGCATGAAACTGATTGTGGCCATCGTGAAGCCGTTCAAGCTGGACGAGGTCCGAGAAGCCTTGGTCGCAGCCGGCGTTGAGGGGCTAACGGTCTCTGAGGTGAAGGGTTACGGCCGCCAGAAAGGCCAGACCGAAATCTACCGCGGCGCCGAATACCAGGTGAATTTCGTGCCGAAGGTGAAACTCGAAGCCGTCGTTGACGACGCCCAGACGGCGAAAGCTGTCGAGGCGATCAAGGCCGCCGCCGCCACCGGCAAGATCGGCGACGGCAAGGTGTTCGTGCTGAAGGTTGAAGATGCCCTGCGCATCCGGACGGGTGAAACCGGTTCGGGCGCGCTGTAAGTCAAGCCATATCAAGGGGACAGAGATGAACATCATGCGATTTAAGCCGCTGGCGGGCCTTCTACTCGCTGCGACGCTGGCGGGAGCGCCCCTGGCGGCGGCCTATGCCCAAGACGCCGCGCCTGCGGCCGCCGCGGCTCCCGCAGCCGACGCTGCTGCGGCAGCCGCACCCGCGGCGGAACCCGCAGCCGAGGAACCGGTAGCGTTCAAGACCGACACCGGCGACACAGCCTGGATGCTCACATCAACGGCGCTGGTGCTGCTGATGACCATTCCGGGTCTCGCCCTGTTCTACGGCGGCATGGTTCGTCGCAAGAATGTGATCGGTACCGTCGCTCAATCCTTCGTCATGACCTGCCTGGTCACGATGACCTGGTTCCTGGTCCAGTACTCCATCGCCTTCGGCACCAATGCCGACGCCGGTATGAACAAGTACTGGGGCGGTATGGGCAACGCGATGTTCAAGATGATCACGATGGACCAGAGCTATTCCATCGCCGGTGCCACGCCGACGATCCCAGAATACGTTTTCTCGATGTATCAGCTGACCTTCGCCATCATTACCCCGGCCCTGATCTGCGGCGCGTTCGCCGAGCGGATGAAGTTCTCGGCTCTGTGCCTGTTCACCGTGCTTTGGTCGGTCTTGGTCTATGGCCCGATCGCGCACTGGGTCTGGGGCGGCGGCTTCCTCGGCGGCATGGGTGTGCTCGACTTCGCCGGTGGCACCGTGGTGCACATCAACGCCGGTGTTGCAGGCCTGGTCTGCGCCTTGGTGCTCGGCAAGCGTAAGGGCTTTGGCACTGAGAACATGGCCCCGAACAATCTCGTCTACACCATGATTGGCGCCAGCCTTCTGTGGGTGGGCTGGTTCGGGTTCAACGCCGGTTCGGCCGTTGGCTCCAACGCCCTGGCCGGCGTGGCGATGATGAACACGCAAGTCGCAACCGCCTTCGCGGCCCTGGCCTGGATGCTGGTTGAGTGGATCGAGCGTAAGAAGCCCTCCATGCTCGGCCTGGCTTCTGGTGCCGTTGCCGGCCTCGTCGCCGTCACCCCGGCTTCGGGCTTCGTAAACCCGACTGGCGCGGCGATCATCGGCCTCGTGGCCGGCGTCGGCTGCTATGCCTCGGCTGTCTGGATGAAGAAGCTGCTGAAGTACGACGACAGCCTCGACGCCTTCGGCGTGCATGGCGTCGGCGGCCTGATCGGCGCCCTGCTCACCGGCATCTTCGCCGATGCCAGCATCAACGCACTGGGCAAGTCCCACTCGATCCTGACCCAGGCCTACGGCTGCGTCTTCACCATCGCCTGGTCGGGCGTCTTGACCTTCATCATCCTGATGATCTGCAAGCTGACCACCGGCCTGCGCATGGATGAAGAAGCGGAGGTCGAAGGCATGGACCTTGCCCTGCACGGCGAAGCCCTCCACGAATAGTCACCTGCAAAATCAGTACCATCTTGCGGGAGCGGGGGCCGAAAGGCGCCCGCTTCTTGCGTTTCGGCCCTAGCCCCAGGGTCCACCCAGGCGGCAGCACGCAACCCACCAGTTCGGCCGCGCGGTCCTCACTGCCGCCGCCAAGGCCTGCGCGTCAGGTGCCTTTGCACAGAGCGCAAAGGCCGTAGCCCCCGATCCCGACATCCGTGCCAGCAGGCTCAGGCTTGAGGCACCCAGGATATCAATCGCCTCACCCGCCGCAGGAGCCAGGGACAGTGCCGCCGCCTGCAGATCGTTACGGGTTTTGGTCGTCAGCCAAGTGGCCAGGTCTTGTACCGTGTCAAAGGCCGCCGGTAGACGGGGATCCAGCGTGCCGGGCAACGGCCCAGCATCGAAGGCGGCGAAAATCGGTCCAGTCGGCACAGCGACGCCAGGATTGACCAGCACAGCATGAATTTCCGGCAGGCGGGGTGCAGGGCTGAGTTGCTCTCCCCTGCCCCGCGCGACGACCGGTACGCTGCCGACACAGGCCGGGACGTCCGCACCAAGGCCGACACCAATGTCTTGCAGCCGTTGCGAATTAAACCCCAGCTTAAGGGCTTGATTGACCAACCGCAGTGCCGCCGCAGCGTCGGCAGAGCCCCCGCCGATCCCGGCCGCCACCGGCAGTATCTTATCCAGATGAATGGCAAGGCCGGGCGCTTCGTGCAGGGTCCGGGCGGCGCGCCAGACGAGATTGGCGGGTGAGACTGGCGTCGCCCCGGCGAAGGGGCCACTGACGGTGAGGGAAAACGCCGGCGCCGGTGTGGCGGTGAGCCGGTCGCCGACATCCGCGAACAGCATCAAACTATCGATCGGGTGATAGCCGTCAGCGCCCAGGGCACCGACATGCAGATAGAGATTGACCTTTGCGCCGGCGAAACCGGCTGCTGGTGCCAAGTCAGCCGCCGACGGCGAGAGCCGGTGGCGTCGCCGCAGCGGCGGTCCCCGGCGGAATAGCAGACGGAGGGGCGGTTGCGTCGAGCCCACTCTTTAGCTTGGACTCGGCGCGCTGACGGATCGCTGCACTCGGTTGCAGGCTCAGCACCCGCGACCACTGAAACCGCGCCTCGACCTTGCGACCAACACGCCAGTAGGCATCGCCCAGGTGATCGTTGACCTCTGCATCGGACGCTTCCAGCGTAACCGCCCGTTCGAGCGTCTGCACGGCCGTGCGGTAATCTCCAAGGTGGTAGTAGGCCCAGCCCAGGCTATCGATGATCGCGCCAGAGCGCGGCTGAGCCGCGGCGGCGCGCTGTACCATCTTCATGGCATCCGGCAGGTTCTCGCTGCGATCAATCCACATATAGCCAAGGTAATTCAGCAGTGCGGGCTCGTCGGGCGAGACGACGAGGGCGGCATTCAGGTCACGCTCACTGTCGGCCTTGCGCCCCGCTTCGGCGAGGGCCGTGGCGCGCAGATACAGCAGCCGCCAATCCGGTTTGTCAGCCGAGTCGGAGACGATTTTGTCCAACAAGGTGATGGCTTCAGGCGTTCGATCGGTCGCCTTGAGCAGTTCGGCTAGGGTGATAGCGGCATCGCGATTGCCCGGGGCCGAGGCCTGGCCCGCCCGAGCAGCGGCCAGTGCGGCGGTTTTGTCGCCCTGCGCCTGATAGGCCCAAGCCGTCTTAGCCATGGCGGAGACAAACAGGTCTGATCCCTTCGGTACCCGACGATAGGCGGCCAGTGCTTCTTCGAGATTACTGTCCGACAACAGGTCGCCGACCATCAGCCAGGCCTCAAGACGGTTAGGATCCGCCGCCAGGGCCAAGCGTAGATAGGCCATGGCCCCTTCATCATCGTCGGCACCGACGCGGATGGCGGCGCAGGCCACGAGCACGCGAGAAATCTGGTTGATCGGGCTGGGAAGTCGGGGGGCGCGGCGGC
>CANKEA010000136.1 GCA_947480815.1 Caulobacterales bacterium
GCCGACATGCATCGGCTTGGCCACATTGGGCCCACCGTAGTCGATCATTACCCGGCGCGATGTGGCGGCTTCGCTGGCGCCAGCACGCGAGCTGTCAGCGACATCCTGCACCCGGCGGGTCAGGGCGTCGTTGCTGACACGAAAATTGATGAAACCGACTCCGGCGATGTCGATGGCCGAGATCAGCGGATGACCGGCCAGTTTTTCCTGGATCGACAGGGCAATGTCGCGAGGCGGTCGCTTTGCGACCTTGGCCACCGCCATGGCACCGTTGCTCTGGAAATCGGCAAGGTCAGGACGATCGGAGGCGGTGACGCGCGCGAATTCTACAGGCAGTCCAAGCTCCGCGAACACGACTGTGTTCGCGTCAGTCAGCTGCCGCCGGAGGTCAGTCATGGAGTCGTGGGTGCCGTGGAAGCGGCCGAGGCCTGGACGTTGACGCGGAAGCGCTTGCCGTCGCGGTTGAACGCCGCCATCTCAGGCGTCACGTCGAATCCAACCAGCACTTCGAAGTTTGAGCCGCTGACCTTGATGTCAGCCCGTGGGATAGTGATGTCCTGCACCGTCTCGGTGATCATGGCGCGGTCCTGGCCAGCCGCAAAATCCACCGGCAGATCAAAGTATTCCTTGGTGATGACGCGCAGATTCCGCTGGGTTACGGCAATCCAGTAGCGGTAGGTCTTGCTAGACGAGGTGCCCTGTGAACCGCGTCCGAGCGCGAAAAGCATCTGCACCGAAACCTTGATCGGGTCCGCGCCCTTGTAGGAGCAGGCCGACGACACGCCTTGAATCTCGCCTGTATAGGCCACCGCCGCGGCGGATTCCTTCTTGTCCTTGAATTCCTGGTAGCGGCCGGCGTCGTAAAGCACCTTCACATAGGGGCAAGGCCCGGCGTTGCGCAGCTGGGGAAGGGGCGCCTGGGCGTTGCCCCACTCCTCGTCGCGCTGTTTCTTCTTGGCTTCGTCATCAGCACCGCTGGTGTCTGGACCACCGCCACCGCCACCGCCCGGGCCGCCACGGCCGCCGGGCATCTGGGCAAAGGCATGGTGCGCCGGTGCCACTGTGAGCAGCAGCAGGGCAACGAAGGCGGCGGACTTGAGGCGGGACATGATGCGGCCTGACCTTTGGGAGCTAATCCCTGAACAGCATCAATCTCATAGAGCCAACCGGGCCGGGCCGCAACGAACCGCACTGCTTGTTTCGAGAAGAAGGGGTGCAAAGTTCGCAATCGCGAAGGCTGGCGGGGAACGGTTGAACCCCCTAGTTTGGGTGCATGAGCTCCGTACGTGCCGAAAAGCCCCGTCTGACCCTGATGCTGGCCAGCCCGCGCGGCTTCTGCGCGGGGGTAGACCGGGCGATCCAGATTGTCGAGCGCGCCATCGAAAAACACGGGTCGCCGGTCTATGTGCGCCACGAGATAGTGCATAATCGCCACGTGGTAGAGCGCCTGCGTGGTCTGGGCGCGGTGTTCGTTGAGGAACTGGACGAGGTCCCCGATGGCCGGCCTGTCGTGTTCAGCGCTCATGGGGTGCCAAAATCGGTGCCGGCGGCGGCGCGGGCGCGGGACATGACCTATTTCGACGCCACCTGCCCGTTGGTGTCCAAGGTGCATTTCGAGCTACAGCGGCATTTCGATACAGGCCGCGAGATCGTGCTGATCGGCCATGCGGGCCACCCTGAGGTGGTTGGTGCCATGGGCCAGCTGCCGCCAGGCGCGGTGACCCTGATCGAAACCGTGGACGACGCCCGGGTCTACCAGCCACGCGACGCGGCTAATGTGGCTTTCGCCACCCAGACCACCCTGTCGGTCGAGGATACCGCTGGCATTGTCGAGGTCCTGCGCGCGCGCTTTCCGGCCATCGCGGCTCCCCGGAAGGACGACATCTGTTACGCAACGACCAACCGCCAGGAAGCGGTGAAGCAGATGGCGGCCGTCTGCGACCTGGTGTTGGTGATCGGCTCGCCCAAGTCGTCCAATTCGCTGCGTCTTGTTGAGGTGGCCCTGCGCGGTGGTGCCAAACAGGCGCAACTGATCGATGACGCTTCCATGCTCAATCCCGCTTGGCTCGATGGCGTGGCCACTATCGGCGTAACCGCTGGTGCTTCGGCGCCGGAGGAACTGGTGCAGGATCTGATCACAGCGCTCGATTGCCGCTTCGACATTACGTTGCGGAACGTCGCTCCAGTTCAGGAAACCGTGGCGTTCAAACTGCCTAGGGCCCTGGCCGTCGCGTCCGCCTGATGGCCGTTTACACAGACATTGCCGAGGACGACCTCGCCCGCTTCCTTGAAGGGTTCGACCTGGGCGTGGCGACGGCCTTCAAGGGTATTGCCGAGGGGGTCAGCAATTCCAACTATCTGCTGGAAACCACCGCCGGGCGGTTCATCCTGACGGTGTATGAGCCAGCACGGTCGAACGAGGCCGACCTGCCCTATTTTCTGGGCCTGATGGGCTGGCTGAAAGATCATGGCTTCCCCAGCGCCAAACCGGTACCTGACCGAGCCGGCACCGCGCTTGGCCGCATCTCCGGAAAGCCCGCCGCCATTGTCGAATTCCTGCCCGGTCTTTCCGTGCGCCGCCCTAGCCACGAGCAGCGCCGCGCCGCTGGTGCGGGCCTGGCCTGGATGCATCAGGCCGCCGACGGATTTTCCGGCCGGCGCGAGAATAACCTCGGCCAGTCGCACTGGGCAGCGATGTTCGCCCCCCTACATGCGCAAGCCGATGCGCTAAAGACCGGACTGGCCAAGACCATTCAATCCGATCTAGCCCTGCTCGACGCGGCTTGGCCCAAAGGCCTGCCGTTCGGGCCGGTGCATGCCGACTACTTCCCTGACAATGTGTTCTTCAAGGGTGCGGATTTCGCGGCCGCGATCGATTTCTACTTCGCCTGCGACGACGCCCTGTCGTTCGACATCGCCATCGCACTCAACGCCTGGTGCTTTGAGAGCGACGGCAGTTTTAACCTGACCGCAGCCCGCGCCTTTTTGGCCGGATATGAAAGCCGCCGGCCCCTCACCGCCACCGAAAAGACGGCCCTGCCAGTGCTGGCGCATGGGGCGGCGATGCGGTTCTTCTTAAGCCGTTTACAGGACTGGGGCTCGACACCCGCCGGTGCCTTGGTCAAGCCACACGACCCGCTGGAATACGAACGCAAGCTTGCGGTGCACCGAGAGGGGCTGCACCTGTTCGACGGGCCGGCATGACGGCTACGATGACTTCGGGGGTGGTGATCTTCACCGACGGTGCCTGTAGCGGAAACCCTGGCCCGGGCGGCTGGGGCGCGGTGCTGATGTTTGGCGGCAGAGAAAAGGAAATCTGCGGCGGCGAGGTGGATACGACCAACAACCGCATGGAGCTGATGGCGGCGATCCAGGCGCTTGAGGCGCTGAACAAACCCTGCAAGTTGGAGCTGCATACTGACAGCCAGTATGTGCGCAACGGCATCACCCAATGGCTGCCGAGCTGGAAAGCTCGGGGCTGGAAGACCGCCGATAAGAAGCCGGTCAAGAACGAAGACCTTTGGAAACGGCTGGATCAGGCCCGCCTGCGCCACGATGTCGACTGGCGCTGGGTCAAGGGCCACGCTGGGCATGAGCTGAACGAACGGGCGGACGGGCTAGCGCGCAAAGGGCTGGTCGAGGCAAGGGCGAAGTAATTCGCTCGCCCTCTGGCTTCTGGCTCGCTGCCATGAGCGGAGTCTAAGAACCGAACATGTCCTGGGCCTTGCGCAGGATACGCGCTGTTTCGCTCCAGCTGACTCGTGCCACGGCCTCCTCCAGCGGTACGAATTCGGCCACTTCGGCGTCATCGGCGGCCGCGGGCTCGCCGCCGGTCCAAACCGCCGCATAATCGTGCAGCAGGAACAGGCGCTCGGGCTCGCCGATCACCGCGTCGACAATCTCAATCAGGCCCAGCAGGCGGGCCGTGACGCCGGTCTCCTCGGTCAATTCGCGAAGGGCGGCCTGCGCCGGTGTCTCGTCCGCCTCCATCCGCCCGCCCGGAAGGCTCCACTCGCCCTTGCGTGGCGGCGTGCCGCGCCGGATCAGCAGCACCTCCCCGCCTCGGAAGCAGACCACACCGGCGGCCTGTACGGTCTCCATGCGCGCTAGGCCGAGGTCCAGCCGCCGTCGACACTGAGGATAGCCCCGTTGGTCGAGGCACCGGCGTCGGACACCAGGTATAGCAGAAGTCCGGCCAACTGGTCGAAGGTGACAAATTCCTTGGTCGGTTGGGCCGCCAGAATGACATTTTTCATGACCTCTTCTGGGGTCATATTCCGTGACTTGGCTTGGTCGGCGATCTGGGCCTCGACCAGCGGTGTCATTACATAGCCGGGGCAGATAGCGTTGCATGTCACGCCAAAGGTTGCCAGCTCCAGCGCCGCGGTCTTGGTCATGCCAGCGACGCCGTGCTTCGCCGCCACATAGGCGGCCTTGAAGGGCGAGGCGACCAGGGCATGGGCTGACGCCAGGTTGACGATACGGCCGCGCTTCTGGGCCTTCATGATCGGGATGGCTGCCCGTGTGCCGTGGA
>CANKEA010000137.1 GCA_947480815.1 Caulobacterales bacterium
CGGGAAAAAGCGGACTCGGCCTTTGGCATGACGAATGGGGCGCGGCTCATGCTCTCGACCCCGCCGGCGATGACCAGATCGAGGTCGCCAGCCTTGATGGCCCGGGCAGCACCCGCCAGGGCGTCCAAGCCCGAACCGCACAGGCGATTTGTGGTCGAGCCACTGGCCGTGACCGGCAGGCCCGAAAGCAGGGCCGCCATCCGCGCGACGTTGCGGTTATCTTCGCCCGCCTGGTTGGCGCAGCCGAAAATCACGTCATCCAGCTGATCCCAGTCGATACCGGGATTGCGCGCCATCAGGGCCTGAATCGGTATGGCGGCCAGATCGTCGGCGCGAACGCTCGCTAGGGCACCACCATAACGGCCGATTGGGGTACGCACGGCGTCACAGATGAAGGCTTGGTTCGACATATCAGGGCTTATCCTTGGGTATTAAATCGGGGCGCACGTTTTTCTAGAAAGGCGCGAGCCCCTTCACGCTGGTCCGGGGTGGCAATCAGAGACAGAAACCAGCGCCGCTCGGCGGCGAGAGCCTCACCGAGCAGGGCCCCGTCGCCCTCCTCGGCTGCCGCTTTTATGGCGCGCGCCGCGCCCGCAGGGAAGGCCGCGATCTTGGCTGCAAGCGATAATGCGCGCGGCATCACCGCACCGTCGGGGCATGTCTCGCTGACGAGTCCCCAGTCGGCGGCCTGACGCCCGCTGATCGTTTCGGCGGCCAGGGCCAGCAGCATCGCCCGCGGACGGCCAACGCGGCGGATCAAGCGCGCCAGCCCGCCGGCACCCGGCATGACGCCAACCTTGATCTCGGGTTGACCGAACAGAGCCCCCTCACCGGCAATGATGATGTCGCAGGCCATGGCCAGTTCGCAGCCGCCGCCCAGCGCATAGCCGCGCACCGCCGCAATCAGTGGCTTTTCAAACCCGCGTAGCCGCTCCCAGATGAGGTGCCCCCGGCCGCCAGCCATCGACTCTGGCGTCGCCTCGGCCATAGCCCTCAAATCCGCACCCGCGACAAAGGCACGATCATCTCCAGTCAACACCACGGCGCGCACCGAAGGGTCGGCGGCCAGGGCCTCAAGTCGCTCGCAGATCGCGTCACGCAAATCCTGGTTGAGCGCGTTGAGCGCCTGCGGCCGGTTCAGCGTCAGCAGGGCGACACCGTCAGCAGGGCAGGTCAACAGAACGAGGTCATGCATCGTTGTCGTCATCATACCGATTTAACACGCGTTCATTTTACGCCAATCCTGCGGTGGCAGCGCCTTGCGGCCGCGTCGATCCGCTGACCGAACCCGACGCAGGGCTAATGCTGCTTACTTGCCCAGCACGGGCGCATGACGGGTTTCGCCAAAGCCCTCGTTGATCCAGTCAAGGATTTCCTTACCGAAATAGTCGTCGGCCGTGTTGATATGGGCGTAGCCGCCGCCGTGGTTGTAATATTTGAGCTGCATCAGCCGCGGACAACGACCGCCATCGCGATAGCAAAGCGCGGTAAATAGCTCGCCGGTCGTGCCCGCCAGATTCAACTGGTCGAACTCAGACTGCGCCAGCATCACCGGCACACGGCTTTCGTTGACGTGGTTGACCACCGAGCGGGAAGGCCAAAGCGCATGGTCAGCGCCGAAGTATTGGGTCACGCCGCCGGCCATGGTCGGATCATCCGGGTCCGGATGCAGGTTGTAGCGACCGCTGAGCAGGATGGCCCCAAGAACGCCCGGGCCGGTCGACGGCTGCACACGACGATCAAAGACATAGTGCGCCACGTGGCTCGCACCGGCAGAGTGGGCAAAGAGATAGATGCGGTTGGGATCGCCGCCATAGGCCTTGGCGTTCTGCTTCACCCATTTGACGACATCGCGCACGTCCTCGCCGCCGGACGGCCAATGGGAGTCCGGTGCCAGCCGATAGTCGGCATTGATGGCTAGGAAGCCGTTGCGGTTGAAGAAATACATGATGTTGGCGTGCATGTTCGGGCTGACGTCGCGCGCGCTGCCGACGTAGCCGCCGCCATGGAAATAGACCAGGATCGGCAGGTTGGCCTTACCCTCGGGCTGATAGACATCGACCTTCTGGCGCTCGGCCTTGCCATAGGCGAGATCCTTAGTGACCTTGACCCCGCTCTTGGGAACCCCGGCCTTGAACTGCTCGCCCAGGAGCTGATCAAGATTGAGGCCATTGCCCCAGGCCTGTTCGATAAAGCGCTGTTTGACCTCAGGCCGGGGTGTCTGGGCCGACAGCTGCGCCATCGGCGACAGCGCCAAGGTCAGAACAGCGCAAAGAGCCCCGATATGAAACCGACGAGTCATAGAGACCTCCCTTTTATTGTGGTTGAGTGTGCGCCGCGCGGTTGCCCCCGCCTATCGCGCTCACCCCTGAAACTGATCGCGCCGACACCCTCGGCCGGAGCGAATTTACGTCCTAACGCGGCAGATTGCTTGATCCCATGAGGTGAGTATCCACCGCCTGGGCACATTGTCGTCCCTCGCGGATCGCCCAAACCACCAGGGACTGGCCCCGGCGCATGTCACCACAGCTGAACACCTTATCGGCCGAGGTGCGATAGTCGGCGACGTTCGCTTTGACATTGCCCCGCCCGTCGAGCTCGACGCCGCTGTGTTCCAGCAGGGCGGTGCGGGTGGGGCCAGTGAACCCCATGGCCAGCAGAACGAGATCGGCCTTCAGCTCGAATTCCGAACCGGGGATTTCCGAAAAAGCCATACGCCCATCAGGGCCAGCGCCCCATGACAGGCGAACACATTCCAGCGCGGTGAGGCGGCCGTCGGTGCCGATCGCCCGCTTGGTCGCGACGGCAAAATCGCGCTCGGCACCCTCTTGCTGCGATGTCGACGTGCGCATCCGCAGCGGCCAGTCCGGCCAGGTCAGGGCCTTGTTCTCGTGCTCGGGCGGCTGAGGCATGATCTCGAGCTGGGTGACAGATAAAGCGCCCTGACGGTTGGAGGTGCCGATGCAGTCGCTGCCCGTATCGCCGCCGCCGATGACCACGACATGTTTGCCCGCCGCGCTGATGGCGCCGTCCGGAGCCGCAACCGCTTCCGGATCGCCGGCGTTGCGCTTGTTCTGCTGTGGCAAGAACGTCATGGCGTAGTGGATACCCTCCAGCGAGCGGCCAGGAACCTCAAGGTCGCGGGCGGCTTCGGCACCGCCGGCCATCACCAGCACGTCGTAATCGTCCAGCAAGCGCTGTACCGAGACGTTGACGCCGATCTCCATATTGGTCCGGAAGAGCACGCCTTCGGCCTCCATCTGCGCCACACGGCGATCGATGAGGGGCTTCTCCATCTTGAAGTCGGGGATGCCGTAGCGAAGCAGTCCGCCGATGCGGTCGGATTTCTCGAACACTGTGGTGGCATGTCCAGCGCGGGCCAGTTGCTGGGCGCAGGCCAGGCCGGCAGGACCAGACCCCACAACGGCCACCCGTTTTCCGGTGCCACGCGGCGACATCTGCGGCACGATCCAGCCCTCTTCCCACCCCTTGTCGACGATGGCGCACTCAATGGTTTTGATCGTTACCGGCGCGTCGATAATGTTGAGCGTGCAGGAGGCCTCGCATGGGGCGGGGCAAACGCGGCCGGTGAACTCCGGAAAGTTATTGGTGGAGTGCAGGTTCTCCAACGCTGCCTTCCATTGGTCCCGATAGACCAGGGTATTGAAGTCGGGGATCTGATTGTTGACCGGGCAGCCATTGTGGCAAAACGGGATGCCACAATCCATGCAACGGGCTGCCTGGCCGTTCAGGGCTTCAGACGGCAGAGGACGGACGAATTCCTTCCAGTGGTGCAATCGGTCCTGTGGCTTTTCATAGCCACGATCCTGGCGCTCTGTTTCCAGGAAGCCGGTGGGCTTGCCCATAGGTATCTCCGACTCTCGGGTTTCTATTCAGCCGCGACGGCGGCAGCGGCAAGGCGCTCTGCCGCCATATCCGTCAGCGCACGGCGGTAGTCCTTGGGCATCACCTTCATGAAGGCCGGCAGGCTGGCCTCCCAATTGTCCAGGATCTCGCGCGCCCTTTCGCTGCCCGTATAGAGCAGGTGGCGCTCGATCAGGATGCGCAAGCGTTCGGCGTCGAACCGCAGCATGTCGCCCATGCCGTTATTGTCCACCGCCAGCGAGCGCTGGCTGGGGCGTGTAGGATCATCGGCGTCGCCAATTGCGGGGGTGACATAGTCCAGGTCAACCATCGCGGCGTTGCACAGCGATGCAAAGCGTCCGACGGGATCATAGACATAAGCGATGCCGCCCGACATGCCCGCCGCAAAGTTGCGCCCGGTCTCACCCAGAACCACCACGACGCCGCCAGTCATGTATTCACAACCATGGTCGCCCGTCCCCTCGACCACCGTAACGGCGCCCGAATTGCGCACCGCGAACCGCTCGCCAGCAACGCCCTGGAAATAGGCCTCACCTGCGATAGCACCATACAGCACCGTGTTGCCGACGATGATATTCTTCGTCGCATCCCGCGTAGAATGTTTAGGCTGGCGCACCACAACGCGGCCGCCCGACA
>CANKEA010000138.1 GCA_947480815.1 Caulobacterales bacterium
ATCCGGTTACGGATAGCGAGGGTCAGGCCGAGACGAACCTGGCTTGAGAAGACGCCCATTCGGCTACCGCTCCGCCCCGGCCACGATCCGCAGGATCGCATCCTCCAGCGTCCCCTTGCCTGCCGAAAGGCTGAGCAATTCAACGCCGCGGTTTGCCAGGGCACCGGTCAACTGCACCAGAGCGCCGAGCAGCGCGGTCGTGGTGAAGGTCAATTGCTCCCCCTGGCACTGGGCAGCGATCAAGTCGTCGCAGGCCTTCAACCAGGCAGGATCGATGGCACCATTTGCCGTCAGGGTCACGCGCACCGCCTCTTGGGATCGGGCGATCAAAGCGCTGGGTGGGCCCTGCGCGATAATCCTGCCACCGTCGATCACCGCGATGCGGTCACACAGCGATGCCGCCTCCTCCATGTCGTGGGTGGTCAGAAGGATCGAGCGGCCATCCTGTCTCATGGCCCGGATATAATCATGAAATTCGCGGCGCATTTTCGGGTCGAGCCCCACAGTCGGCTCATCCAGCACGACTACGCGTGGATCGTTTACCAATGCCAGGGCTAAGGCGAGACGTTGCTTCTGCCCACCAGATAGCAAACCGACGCGCATGTCCGCCTTACCCTCGAGACCGAACATTTCCAGTAGCGGCAAGGCGGATGCAGCGGCACCATAGAGCGCCCCGAAGGCCGCGATGGCTTCGCGCGGCGTGATCCCATCCTGCAGGCCGGTGGTCTGCAGCGCTGCGCCGATCTGACGTTTCGCGGCGGCGGGATGGCGCACCGCGTCAAGGCCGCAGATTTCGATCGTACCGGCATCGGCTGCGATCAAACCGATCAGGGACTCGACCGTGGTGGTCTTGCCTGCGCCATTGGGGCCCAGCAAGCCGAACACTTCGCCTGGAGCGATTTCGAAACTAACGTCGGATACCGCCTGGACGGTACCGTAGGCCTTAAACAGTCCGCGGACCGCGACGCCTAAGCGCCGCGGTCCGGTAGGGTCTATTTCTGCCTTACCGCTCGCCGGCATCAGTTCTGGCGTTTCGCCAGCTCCTCGTCCGACCAAGGCGTGGTGTGATGCGAGAACGCTTGGCGGGTTTCCTTGACTTCGGCAGGAACCACCGGGGAGCCCGTATTGCCGAAGGCTCGGCGCACATAGGTTAGCACTGAGGCTAGATCTTCATCCGACATCGCCGCCCCCATCGGTGGCATCAGGCCGACAGTGCCTTCCTTGCCGTTGGTCAGGATGCGGATCACCGGGTCGCTCGGGCCATTGACCCACTTGGAACCGGCCAGTTTGGCCCCGATATGTTCAATCCCCGAGCCATCAGCCTGGTGACAGGCCGCGCAGGCACCCTCAAACAGCGTCTTGCCAGCAGCAAAGCGCTTCTGGTCGATAGCTGATAGGGCAGCAGCGGCCGGGGCCTCGAGCTTACCAGGCCATGACAGTAATTCCATCGTCGTCTTGGCTGCGGTGCCCAGGGCACCCTTATCATTGGCCATGGCCACGAGGATCGACGGCTCGGAGGTGATCGGATAGCCCTGGATGGTGCGAACCCGCGTTACACCGGGAACCCCACCCCCGGCGCGCCCGCCAGCCACGGCATTCCCGCCCCCGACGCCAGCGGCACCCTTGAGCCCCATAGCCAGGCCGTTCATGACCGCCACGCGCACGGTTTCTGGCTGGCTGGCGTTGCCGGCCAGATTAATCAGGTTCTGCACCGTCTGGGCGTCACGGCCCTTGCTGGCGGCACCGGACAACATGGCAATCGGGTCGGCATTGGGCTTGGGCTGCTTGACGAGAGCGGCGAGGGCTTCGCCTTCCTGCCCAACGAGGCCGCTCAAGGCGGCATCGACTGTGATGGAGTCATCACCATACTTCTGCAACAGCGCCACGATCGGGGTCAGGCGAACGTCTTTGGGCAATTCACCCAGGGTCGCGGCCAGTTGGCGGCGCACGAACCAGCTTGGATCGTCGATCTTCGCTTCAACCTCAGCCTGCATAGCTTTGTTGGACGTTAGCCAGTGCTCCGACATACGCAGGGCGGCGGCACGGATATCCGGTGCCGGATCGTCGAGCGCAGCAACGACCAACTTGGGATCGATGGCTCCCATGCCGTCGAGCGTCCAAAGCGCTTGAATTCGTACGCGGGCGTCAGCCGATTTGACTAGGGCCTCTAGGGCCGGGATGGCAGCCTTGTCATTGCGTTGGACTAAGAGTTGCTGGGCCGTATCGCGCCACCAGCCATTAGGATGAGTGAGGTGAGCCACCAGCTGGACAGCCGTCTCCTTACTCATCGAGGGCTTAGGATCGGTCTTCATGCCGTCGTAAACCACGCGGAAGATGCGGCCGTAATTGATCCCCTTGGCTAGGCCGTGTTTGGCGTTGTAATCGCGCAGGTAATCGGTCTGGATCGGCCCATCTTGCGAAATGCCGCGATACATGTCGGCGATATAGATCGTACCGTCATAGCCGGGCGTCAGGGTAACCGGACGGAAGCGTACGTCCGTAGAAGCGAGAAACTCGCCCTTCTTATAGTAATCGGTCGCAGAAAGATTGCCGTTGTCGTTCTTCAGGTTAAGCAGGTGGACCATGTTCGTCGGGCTGTCGACGACGAACGGTTGGTTCTGTACAGCCTTCGGCAGGGCTTGTCCGCGATAGATCAGAGGCGAGGAAACACCACCGTAGTAGGTGGATGTTCCGTCCTTGCGAAAGATATCATCACGGTAGCCGCGGTTAACGCCACGCGTTGGGTGAATCGGCCAGATCAGGGTGTCTTCCTGCTTGACGAGCGATTGATAGAGCCCGTCTGTGCGCAGCAGGTTTGGGTTCCGCGCATAGTATTTCGGGGCGACGTAGTCGACGAACAGCGGGTCGGTGTTCACGTTACGGTAGATCCGACCACCATTGTCCTGGGTCACGCCCCATTGGCCTCGACGCAGGCCTGGCGTGGTCTTAAACACGCCATCCTTAAAGCTGAGATCCCAAGTGTGCTCGGCGACGACAATGCCATTATCCATGCCCCAGTAGAGGCCATTGGCACCGTGCTCGACCACGCCTTGAGTGGAAAAGGTTTTGTCGATCAGTTCCTTGGTGTCGGACTTCAAGTCACCGTTGGTGTCGCAAGCTTTCCAGAGGTTCGGCGGCTCGCCAACCAAGGCGCAGGTCTTGTCCAGGATCTTAAACGCCCTGGGCATGATCAGCTTGTCCATGAACACGGTACGCTTGTCGAAGACGCCGTCGCGGTTAGTGTCCTCGAGGATCACCAGATCGTTGATTGGCTCGAAGGAATTATCCATGTGATCGTTCATGGAATAGGCATGCAATTCCACAACCCACAGACGGCCATCACCGTCGAATTCCATGAGGATTGGATCGCGCACCAAAGGCTCGGCGGCGACCAGCTCCACGTGGTAGCCTGGAGGCATTGAAAAGGTCGCCAACTCCCTGGCCGGGGTCAACACCGGCGGCATATCGGGCTCGTTGGACTTGACGGCGGCGGGCCAAGGTTTTGTCGCAGACTTAAGGATCCCCGTCGCACCCAACACCGCCATTGGGCCCAGAAGGCCAACCACGGCAACGGCGATCAGGGCGGCATTGCGAACGCGCATCGGTTTCCTCATCATCTCTTGGGTCGCAGGCAAGAAATAAGCATGCCCGCGCTTATTGAATTCTGTATACACCGCTCGCCTGCGAACGATAGTTCTCGATTGCCGGATTCTGTCAAAATCCAAAGGCGGGTATATCGAGCTTTATGAGCATAGCACCCGAAGCAGGATCACGGGAAAATCCCAGGCAGACAACGCAAGCGACACGAAGCCGCGCGACACTCAGATGGCTGCTGCTCGCCGTCATCCTACTCGCCTTGATCATTGGCCCGTTCGTAGCCTTCGAGGCCCAGATTTCGGCCTGGCTCGGCCAGGTTTTCGACACCGCGCGTAACCATCCGTGGATAGGTGCCTCGGTCATCCTCGCCCTGCTGGCCGGAGACGCTGTGTTACCGGTGCCGTCGAGCCTCGTTAGCACCTTTGCTGGAGCGATCTTTAGCTGGCAACTCGGGTCTGCAATCATCTGGTCCGGCATGTGCCTGGGCTGTATCTTTGCCTATGGGCTGGGAGCCAGTGCCGGACGTTTCCTAGCCATTCCGGTCGTCGGCGAAGCGGAATTGATCCGTGCTAACCGCCTTTTTACCGAGATCGGCCCCGTCATGCTGATTGTTACCCGCGCCGTGCCGGTGCTGGCCGAAGCGGGAGCCATGGCCGCCGGGGCTGCACGAATGCCGTTCTGGCCGTTCATGATCTCGACCAGCGTCGCCAATGGCGGGATCGCCATAGCCTATGCCGCGACCGGCGAAGCGGCGGCCAACAGCGGCTCTTTCCTTATCGTGTTTATGGGTCTAGCCACCGTGCCCGCCATCGGCTGGATGGCTTGGCGAATTGTCGTCAAACGCCGAGACCAAACCGCCTGAAAGTTGTTCTGCATGCTTTTCCGTATGTTCGTGCTGGCCGGTGTCGCCGC
>CANKEA010000139.1 GCA_947480815.1 Caulobacterales bacterium
GCATGTCGGCCACCTGCGCAGCTCGATCATCGGCGAATCCATCAAGCGTATCTATCGCTTCCGAGGCGACGTGACCTTGGGCGATGCCCACTTCGGCGACTGGGGCTTCCAGATGGGGCTGCTGATCGTGGCGGCCACCGACGAGAACCCCGACCTGAGCGAGGTGGTCACCTTCATCGACAACGGCGGCGACGCGGCAACTGCGGCCAAGGCGATCGATAGCTTGATTGACCTCGACATGCTCGAGCGGCTCTATCCCGTGGCCGCAGCCCAGGCCAAGGCGGATAGCGACTACCGTAACCGCGCACGCAAGGCGACGGCGGACCTTCAGTCCGGCCGCGAGGCCTATCGCGCCCTTTGGCGGCAATTCGTCACCGTCAGCCGCGTGGCGCTGGAGCGAGAATTCCACGCGCTGAATGTCGATTTCGATCTTTGGAAAGGCGAGAGCGACGCCAACGACCTCCTCGGGCCCATGGCCGAGGACCTGACGGCCAAGACCCTGCTGGTGCCGGACCAAGGAGCCCAAATTGTCCGCATCGCGCGCGAGGACGACAAGCGCGAGCTGCCGCCCTTGATCGTGGTCTCGTCCGAGGGCTCGGCCATGTATGGCGCGACAGACCTCGCCACCATTGTCGACCGGCGCAAAACCTTTGATCCGGAGCTGATGCTCTATTGTGTCGATCAGCGGCAGGCCGACCATTTCGAACAGGTTTTCCGCGCCGCCTACCTTGCCGGCTATGCTGCGGATGGCACGCTGGAACACATCGGCTTTGGCACCATGAACGGGCCTGATGGCAAGCCGTTCAAGACCCGCGAGGGCGGGGTGCTGAAGCTGCACGATCTAATCGAAATGACGCGGGCCAAGGCCCGCGACCGCCTGAAAGAGGCCGGCCTGGGCAACGAACTTGAGCCGGAGGCCTTCGAAGACATCGCCATGAAGGTGGCTGTAGCGGCGCTCAAATTCGCCGACCTGCAGAACTACCGCGGGACGTCCTATGTGTTTGATCTCGACCGCTTCACCAGTTTCGAGGGCAAGACCGGCCCCTATCTGCTGTACCAGGCGGTGCGGGTGAAATCAGTGCTGCGCCGCGCTGCGGAAGAGGGCATGTCTGACGGTCCGATCATCATCCGTGAACAGGCCGAGCGCGACCTTGGCCTGATCCTCGACAGCTTCGACACCGCCGTGATTGAAGCCTATGACAAGAAGGCTCCCAATTTCGTGGCCGAACACGCCTACCGCCTAGCCTCGGGCTTCTCAAAATTTTATGCCGCCTGCCCGATCATGGGCGCGCCGGACGCGGATATACGGGCGTCGCGCCTGGCCCTGGCGGCGGCGGCGCTGAAACAGCTAGAACGGGCGCTGGACCTGCTTGGGTTCGAGGCACCGGAGCGGATGTAACAAGACGTCCCTCATCGGCCCATGCCGGGATGATCGGTGAAGGCGCGTTGACTCTTAGTGAGTCTGGGGCCAGCATCACATCAATTCTCTCGGGAGAGACCGGGTGTTCGCATCCGGCGCCGAAGGCGCAACCGCCCCGGAAACGCTCAGGCAAACGGACCGCGAGAACCTTGAAACGCTGGAAAGCGCACCTTCTCCGGAAGACTGCGCGCCGAAGGAGCAAGGAAGGCAGGAGCGTAACTGCCGATCGGGTTTGCCGGTTTCGGTGCCCGTTGCGCTCCACTCACGAAGTCTGAGCGTTTCTAGTTTTAGACTCGCTTGGGGCCTTTCGGAATCTCTCAGGCCCAAGGGACAGCGGGGGCGAAACGTCCAACGTGGTTGGATGCGTCGTCGCGCGGAACCCTCTGCTATGGCTCAAGATGTAAGTCCGTTGAAATCAACGCCGCTCACCGCGGCGCACCGCGCGCTTGGCGCGGCCATGGGGCCGTTCGCCGGCTATGACATGCCGATCCACTATGCCAACGGCGTGCTGAAAGAGGCGCTGTGGACGCGCCAATCCTGCGGCCTGTTCGACGTCTCGCACATGGGCACGGCCCTGGTGATGGTCGGCAAGGCGAGTGGCGACGATCAGGCTGACCACCGCGCGGTGAGCACAATGATCGAGCCGCTGATCTGTGGCGACATCGCGGCGCTCAAGCCCGGTAAGCTGCGCTACAGTCTCCTGCTCAATGACGGCGGCGGCATCGACGATGACCTGATCGTTGGCCGCGTCCCCAATTCGCCCGGCGTACTCTATGTGGTTGTCAACGCCGGCAACAAGGACGCCGACTTCGCCCGCATCGGCGAAGCGGTCGCCGCCAAGGGCGGCCAGATCCAGCCATTCCAAGACTGGGCCCTGCTGGCTCTACAGGGTCCCAAGGCCGTGCAGGTATTGAGCGGCATCGTGCCTGGGGTGGAACACCTCGGCTTCATGGAGACCGGTCGGTTCACGACCGACGAGGGCATACTGATCATCTCCCGCTGCGGCTACACCGGCGAGGACGGGTTCGAGATCCTGGCTTGGCCGACCCTGGCCAAGCCGCTCTGGGACCGGCTTCTGGCAAACGATTCGGTCAAGCCGATCGGCTTGGGCGCGCGCGACGCCCTGCGACTGGAAGCCGGTTTGCCGCTGCACGGCCACGACATTGATCGCGATATTTCGCCGGCAGAAGCGGACCTCGCCTTCGCCCTCTCACCTCGCCGGCGCAAGGCCGGCGATTTCCCGGGCGCGGCGGTGATCCTTCACCAGCTGGACCAGGGCCCGCCCCGCATTCGTGTTGGCCTGCGGGTGGACGGCGCTCCAGCCCGAGAGGGCGCGGTCATCCTTGGCCCCGACGGCAGCAGTATCGGCGTTATCAGCAGCGGTGCCTACTCGCCCACCCTGCGCCGGCCCATAGCCATGGGCCTTGTGCCGCCCCATTTCGCCGAGCCCGAGACCCAGCTGGGTGTGATCGTGCGTGAGCGGGTCCAGACCGCCATCGTCGCCACCCTGCCCTTCGTGCCGCACACCTATGTGCGCAAACCCGTCGCCTGAACCCAACCCAACTCAAGTCCAAACCGGAGACTGAAATGCACTTCACCAAGGACCATGAATGGGTCGAACTGAACGGCGATATCGCCACGGTCGGGATCAGCGCCTACGCCGCCGAACAGCTGGGCGATGTGGTGTTCGTTGAACTGCCGGCCTTGGGCAAGACGCTGGCGGCGGGCGAAAGCCTCGCTGTAGTCGAGAGCGTCAAGGCCGCGTCAGATGTCTATTCGCCGATCGCTGGCACCGTAACCGAGGTCAACACCCTGACCGTCGAGGAACCTGACCAGATCAACGCCCGTCCCGAAACCACCGGCTGGCTTGCCAAGCTGAAGGTTGCCGATCCCGCCGCTGTTGAAGCCCTGATGGACCGCGACGCCTACGAATCCTTCCTGGGCAATCTCTAATATGCGCTACCTGCCCCTGACCGACCAAGACCGGGCCCAGATGCTGGGCGTGATCGGCGCTGCGGACATCGATGCCCTGTTCTGCGACGCACCGCGCGAGGCACTACTAGACGGCCTGGTCGACCTGCCGCGACATGCGGGTGAACTGGAGGTGCGACGCACCCTGGAAAGTCTGGCGGCGCGCAATCGCCCGGCTGGCGCAGGGCCGTTTTTTTGCGGCGCAGGGGCCTACCGCCACCACATTCCGTCCAGCGTCGATCACCTGATCCAGCGCTCGGAATTCCTGACCAGCTACACGCCCTACCAGCCGGAAATCAGCCAAGGGACCCTTCAGGCCCTCTATGAATTCCAGACCCAGGTCTGCGCGCTCACCGGTATGGATGTGGCCAATGCATCGCTCTACGACGGCTCCAACGCGGCGGCGGAAGGCGTCATGATGGCGGCGCGGATTACCGGCCGGCACAAGGCCGTGCTGTCGGGTGGGCTGCATCCGCAATATGCCCAGACAATACAGACCCTGGCCAAGGCGGCGGGGATCGAGATGTTTGCACAGCCTCTCGCCGTCGACGCGGAAGGTGCGGTCGCCGACGCGATCGATAGCGAAACCGCGTGCGTCGTCGTGCAGACGCCCAATATTTTCGGGACCGCAACCGACATCACCGCCATAGCCGAGGCGGCGCACGCTGCCGGTGCCCTGCTCATCTGCGTCACCACCGAGGTGCTTTCCCTGGCCTTACTGAAATCGCCGGGCGAAATGGGGGCCGACATTGTCGCTGCTGAGGGAGCATCCCTGGCCGGGCCGCTGAACTTTGGTGGGCCCTACCTGGGCCTGTTCGCCGCAAGCCAGACATTCCTGCGGCAGATGCCTGGACGGCTTTGCGGGCAGACCGTCGATGCCGATGGCAAGCGCGGCTTTGTCCTCACCCTCTCGACGCGCGAACAGCATATTCGCCGCGAGAAGGCGACGTCGAATGTCTGTACCAACAGCGGTCTGGTCGCCTTGGCCTTCACGATGCACCTCACCTTGCTGGGCCAGACCGGCCTGCATGACCTGGCCGCCATCAATCACGCCAAGGCGCGGCGGCTGGCGCGCACGATGGCGGCCGTACGGGGAGTCGAGGTGCTGACGCC
>CANKEA010000140.1 GCA_947480815.1 Caulobacterales bacterium
TGAATGGTTTTTGAGCCGCGAGGGGCCGGCCCAGGAGCAGGTGATCCCTGACACGCCGCTGCGCTGACCCGGATGACGCCGAGGCTCACGGCCATCTGGCCGCGTCCGCCTGCCTAGTAGAGTGCGTCGGCCGCCGCTGGCACCGGCGGTGCCGCCTCAAGGGGCGGTGTAGCCACCGGTGCTGGCGTAGCCGTTGGTGCGGGCGGTGGCGTTTCCGGCGCAACGACTGCACCTGGATCGGTTGGCGGGCTATCGTCCTTGGCCGCCGGTGGCGGCGGCGCGAGTTCTGTTGGGGTCAAGATGATCGGCGTCGCATTAGGCGCATTCGCCAGGGCTGCGGCGTTGCCGGACGCCACACCTTCCAGCACCGTGCCACCCCTGTGATCTGCCGCCTTCAGTCCGGCGATGAATCCGGCGAGGGACACAACGAAAATGATTCCGACCACCACGGGCAGTACCTTCTGGGAGGGGACCTCCACGGCCGAAGTCTGAGTTTGGATAAACACGACGCCGCCTCCCGGCAAACTTAGCTTGGGACGATCATAGCGTGATCGACGCGGTTGTCAGGCCTAGAGCACGATTCAAAGTTTTTGAGCCTTATGGCCACACAGCCGGATTTCATTTTCTGGACCGCGCTCTAAGCGGCTCCACCGGGCCAGGTTGACGCCGCTGCAAGGCCTGCTGGCCGTTGTGTCAAACGGCGGTCTCTAGTGTCTGCCAGTTGGGCCAGGGCATGGACGGCGGCGGTGCGGCCGCTTTCGGCGGCCCCGTGAGCTGTAGAAAAAGCGTGGGGTGAGCACGCCTCGCCCGCGAAGATTATGCGCTGCTCGACCGGTGTTGCCAGGATGGCGCGGGCCCCTGCGGCTCCCGGCGCGGCATGGGAGTAGGACCCGCGTGACCAGGGATCTGCCGCCCACCGCGTCTCCGCCAAGGGATGAAGTCGGTCGCGGAATCTTGAGCCGAGCAGGGCGCAGAGCTGTTCGATGGCGAAGGCCGTCGCAGCGCCCGAGCCGGCGCGCTCCAGTTCGCGGGCGTTCGTTCCGCCAAAATAGCCCTCGATCATCGCTCGTCCCATTGGCCGCAGGGCATAGCTGCCGGTCTCGGCTCTAGAAGGGTCGCCAAACAGGTGGCTGTCGGGGCCGAATTGTTCGGGGGCATCTAAGCCAAGGAATACCTTGTTGGCCAAGCCCAGCGGCAGATCGGCGGCGGCCTGCAGCGCGGCAGGTAGGCCAGGATTAAAGGTAAGGGTACCAGCGGCCAGAACATCGGTGGGTAGGGTCACTATGACCACCTGGGTCGATAGGGTGCCGTTCGGTGTCTCGATGCGCAGGGCGCGACCGCTGTGGTCGATGGCAGAGACGGGGGTGTTCAGCTTGACCGGCGCATCTGCCCCGAAGGCTGTGATTAAGGTGCCGTAGCCGCGGGTAAGCCGCCAGTTCATCTCGCCGTCCTGGTAGGCGTCGTAGTCCATCGTTGAGATCTGGTCGAACGCGGCACCGTTATAGAAGCCGCTGAAGGCGTCGAGCAGCGGATTGAAAGGGCAGGCGGGGTCGAACAGGGTGCTGACCGGCACATCGCGGCCCTTGGTGGCGGCCTTGCTGATTCGCACCTCCAGCGCCCCGAGCGCTGCGCCGAAGGCGGCCTGGTCGGCGCGGCTGAAGTTCTGCGCGCCAGCCTGGCGGGTCCAATGCGGCGGAGACTTGTCGATTTCGAACCCCAGCTGTTCGGCTATGCGGGAGAAGGGGTTGTCCAGGGCCGAGTGCAGCCAGCCGCAGCCGAGGTCCACCGCCAGGTTTTGGCTCTGCACGGTGTGGGCCCGCCCGCCGATGCGCCCACGCGCTTCCAGCACGATCGTGCGCAGCGGTGCCGATGCCAGGGCGTTGGCTGCCGCCAGGCCAGCAGCACCGGCACCCACGATGACTATGTCGAAGTCGCTGTCCATGCCCGCCGTTCAAGCTGCCGACGCAGCGCCGATGCCCCATCAAGCTGGGGCCTTGCGGACGCTAGGGCAAGCCGTCTTGGCGCTATAGACTGCGAACGCGGCCAGAGGTTGCCGGATGCAATTGCAAAATTAGCGCCAGCTCGCCCTGGAGACGTTTTTCGCCTATGAGCCTAGCCGTGAGCTATGCACCGCATAGATTTTCCATCGCGCCCATGATGGACTGGACCGACCGGCGGTGCCGCGCGTTTCACCGCAGCCTGACCCGGCGCGCCTTGGTCTATACCGAGATGGTCACGGCCCAGGCCGTGGCGCATGGCGATGTGGCGTATCTGCTTGGCTTCGATCCGGCCGAGCAACCGGTGGCCTTGCAACTGGGTGGGTCTGATCCCGCCCTGCTGGCCTCTGCGGCGCGGATCGGTGGGGAGATGGGCTACAGCGAGATCAATCTTAATGTCGGCTGCCCGTCAGACCGGGTACAGAGTGGGCGGTTCGGGGCCTGTTTGATGCGCGAGCCCAGCCTCGTGGCCGAGTGCGTGGCCTCCATGGCGGCGGCCACAAAGGTGCCGGTCACGGTGAAATGCCGCATCGGGGTGGATGACCAGGCGCCCGACGTCGCGCTATTCGACCTGGTGGATGCCTGTGCGGCGGCCGGAGTCGCAACCTTCGTGGTGCACGCCCGCAAGGCTTGGCTCAAAGGCCTCTCGCCCAAGGAAAATCGCGATATCCCGCCTCTGGACTATCCGCTGGTTTACCGTCTCAAGCGCGAACGGCCTGATCTGACCATCGTGATCAACGGCGGAATCAGCTCGCTGGACGAGGTGGAAGCGCATCTGCGGCATGTCGATGGCGTGATGATGGGCCGCTCTGCTTATCATGAGCCGGCGCTGCTTCGTGCCGTTGATCAGCGCATCTTTGGAGAGGCAACCGAGGATACCGATCTGTTCCAAGCGCTTGCACGCTATCGGCCTTACATGGCGGCACAGCTGGAGGCGGGGGTAAACCTCAACGCCATGACCCGGCATATGCTGGGTCTGTTCCACGGATGGCCTGGTGCCCGGACGTGGCGACGGATGCTGACCGTTGACGCCGCCGCGCTTGGCGCGGGGCTGGAGGTGCTCGATCGGGCGGTCGAAGCGGTGCTGTCAGCCCAAGACAGGCTGCGCGCCTAGCGCGACGGCACCAAAGGCTTGGTCGGCGCTACTGTTGCAGAATCAAGGTTTGGGGCGTGGCTTCGAAGTGAGATAGTCGGCCCAGATAGCTCATGCCCAGCAGCGAGGTCTGCAGGCCTTTTTCGATGACCAGAGCATCGACATTGTCGACGGTGGTGCCGCCGACCGAGATCGAGGCCAGCTTGACCATGGCGGCGCGGGCCTTGCCGTCGGCGGTAATGACGCTGGCGTTGTATGTGAGATCGGCCGGTTGCAGGCCAAGGCGTTGGGCGTCTGCGAGGGTTAAGGCCACAGCGGTGGCACCGGTATCAACCAGGAAGCGCACCCGCGTGCCATTGACGGCCGCCTCGGCCCAATAGTGACCATCAGCCGCCTTGAGCATCGATGCGGCATTCGACGCGCTGGCTAGGGTGGCATCGGGTTCGGGCCGAAGGGTACGCATCACCGTAGCCTGGGCGGGCATGTGGTGCAGGGTGTCCAATGCAATAACGGCACGTGCCGCGCCGACAGCGGATAGCCCGCCCGCCAGCGCCATAATCGCTATTTTCAGCATGCCACACCCGTGGATACAGGCTCTTTTTGAGCCCTCGGGGTGATTCTATTCCGGCAGCGGTTGTTAAGCGGTAAATCCGCCGGCGTTTTTTTCGCGTTGGCGCAAAGCCTTCATCAGCCCGCGACGTTGGGCGTCGGAATAGGATCGCCAGCGCTCGATCTCTTCCTCCGTGCGGTAACAGCCCAGGCAGAGGCCGGTGCGCGGGTGAATGACACAGACCAAAACGCATGGTGTGACGATGGATTGACGGTTCGACATCCGCCTAAGGGTGGCGATAGCCCTGCGCCCGAGCAAGGCCGGACTGGAAAAAAGATAGCGTTGTCCGCTCCACGAGGGAGCACCGGGATTTGCGCGACGCGCTGCTGGCGGCTAATCGGGTGACATGAGCGTACGCCCTTTTGACGACATCCTGGCCTTGCTGGCCGATCTGCCCGGCCCCGATATGGCAGCGCAGGAGACGGCGCGTGATTCCGCCGGTGGCGGTATGGGCGGCCTGGCGGAGATCGCTGGATGGGCGGCGGCCTGGAGTGGGCGGCCGATCCCGCAGGTTAACCGTCCGATTCTTGCGCTCTATGCTGGGGCGCATGCCAGCGTGTCAGCGCACGGCGGCACCGAGCGCGAACGGTTGGAGTTGGTCGCCGCCGGTGGGGCGGAGGTGAGCCGCTTGGCGCAATTGCAAGGCGCTGGCCTGGAGGCCTTCGATCTTGCTGTGGACCGGCCGGTGCCGAGTATTGTGGAAAGTCCATCGATGGGTGAGCGGGAGTGCGCGGCCACCATCGCCTTCGGCATGGAGGTCA
>CANKEA010000141.1 GCA_947480815.1 Caulobacterales bacterium
AGCCTTAATCGGGGCGTGCCGGAAGCAACGGTCGGTGTGGTCATTGACCATGCCTGTGGCCTGCATGAAGGCGTAGACAATTACGGGCCCGCAAAACTTGAAGCCCTTGGCTTTCAGCGCCTTGGACATGGCGATGCTCTCGGCGGAGCTCACCGTGGCGGGATCGCCGTGCCTGTGGCCCGTCTGGATCGGCCTGCCGCCAACGAAGCTCCATAGCCACGGGCTGAATGTGTCGCCGCTTGCCTGGATATCGAGGAAGTTTTTCGCACCGCTGATGGCCGCATCGATCTTGGCGTTTGAGCGGATAATGCCGGCGTCGGTCATAAGGCGCATGCGATCCGCCGCGCCATAGGCCGCAACCTTCACCGGATCGAAATCATCGAAGGCGGCGCGGAACGCCTCACGCTTCTTCAGGATGGTGATCCAGGAAAGACCGGCCTGGAAACCATCCAAGACCAGTTTTTCCCAAAGCGCGTGGGAATCGCGCTCAGGCATCCCCCACTCCGCGTCGTGGTAGGCCTCATAGAGGGCGTTGCCGTTCATGCCCGGCCAGGTGCAGCGAATCGTCTCGGTGGACATGCTGAGAGAGTGGCGGGCTGGCGCTGATCCTGGCAATGTTGCCGCATGTTCGAAGGCTTCAATCACGACCGGATCAACACCGGTGAGACCGTCATTGATGTCCGCCATGGTGGCTTGGGCCCGCCGCTGCTGTTGCTGCACGGTTTTCCTCAGACCAAAGCGATGTGGGCGCAGTGCGCCGCTGACCTCGCGCGCGACTTTACCGTCTATGCCGCCGACCTGCGCGGCTATGGCGACAGCGGCAAGCCGCCGTCCACGCCCGACCACGAGCCCTATTCTAAGCGCGCCATGGCCCGCGACATGCTGGCCCTGATGCGCCACTTCGGCCATGCGCAGTTCAATATCGCCGGTCACGACCGCGGCGGGCGGCTGGCCTATCGCCTGGCGTTGGATTTCCCTCAGGCGGTAAGCAAGCTGGCGGTGCTCGACATCGTGCCGACCCTGACCTGCTACACGCAGGTTCCTGGCATGACCTTCGGCTTGGACTACTGGCATTGGTACTTCCTGCCTCAGCCCGCGCCCTTGCCTGAGCACATCATCGCGCTGGACCCGGATCTGATCCTATTTCGCGGCCGCAATCGCATGCTGTTCGCAGAGGCTGCCCGGGAAGACTACAGCCGCGTCGGCCGAGATCCCGAGACGGTCCACGCCATGTGTGAATGTTACCGCGCCGGCGCGACCTGCGACCTGGAGGCCGACCGCCAAGACTATGGCGTGCGCAAGATCGCCGCGCCCATGCTGGTGTTGTGGGGCGGCCAGGGTGCCGTGCATTGTTGGGGCGATGTGGTGCAGACTTGGCAGGAATGGGCGGATGACGTGCGCGGCTTCCCGCTCGACTGCGGCCACTACCTGCCAGAGGAAAAGCCGGCAGAGACCACGGCGGCTCTGCGGCAGTTTTTTCTAAGCTAGGCCACGCCGAGCCAGATCACATGCCGAGCGCCCTTGCCCTTGCGATGGGCGTGGACGCGCTCTTCGGTTACCGTAAACCCGGCTTGGTTCATCCGGCGTAAGAAAGCTTCATCGGGCATGGCCGACCAGACCGCCAGAATCCCGCCCGGTTTCAGGGCGCGACGGGCGGCAGCCAGGCCCGTTGCCCGATAAAGGCCGTCGTTGGCGACCCGATCCAGTCCGCCAGGTCCGTTGTCGACGTCGAGCAGGATGGCATCATAGGCCCCTGAGGCGGCATTGATTGGGATGGCGACATCGCGCTCAAGGATGACAACGCGCCGATCATCAAGGCAGCCGCTGAAGATCTCCGCCATCGGGCCGCGCGCCCAGTCGATCACTGCGGGCAGAAGTTCGGCCACCTCCACCCGCGAGAGCGCGGGCAGAACCTCCAGAGCGGCGCGCAAGGTGAAGCCCATGCCAAGGCCGCCGATCAACAGCCGGGGTGCGGGGCGGTCCTTAAGGCGTGCGCAGGTCAGGGTCGCCAGGGCCTGTTCTGATCCGCTCATCCGACTGTTCATCAGCTCGATGCCCCCGGTCATGATCGAATATTCATTGCCGCGCTGCATAAGGCGCAGCCGACTTTCGCTGCCCGAGATTGTGGAAGAGCCCAGTTCGACCCAGGGAATCACAAGGTCAGCCAACCTGGCTGTTCGATCTTCACCGGTCGCCCAGCCGCGCTGAGGTCGCCGTCCGCGATCCGATCCAGGCGTATCAAGGCCAGGGCACGACCGTCACGGCCACTCAACACTTCGCCGGCACGGTGCTCGCCGCTGCGGATTTCCGTGCCGTACGGCGGAGCGGGGCCGTCAAACACGATGGGCAGTGTGCGGCTCTTGATCTGGCCGCGCCGTTTCATGCGCGAGGCGATTTCCTGGCCGATGAAACAGCCCTTGTGGAAGTCGATAGCGCCCAGCAGGTCGAGGTCTGCTTCCAGGGCATAGAGCTGGTCGCTACCCCAGTCCGCCGGTCCCGGCACGCCGAGCTTGAGGCGGCGGGCGTCGTATTGGCCCAGATCGGCCTCGCCCGGATCGGCTCGCCCGTAGGCTCGCCAGCCCAGCGCGGGAAGGCGCGGGTCAGCGATCCAGCCCGCTTCCGGTGGCGTGCCTTCGAACATGGCGCTCACCGCGCGGTCGTCGGGGTTGAGCGTGACTTTTGCGCGCAGGCGGTACAGCGTCAGGCGTTGGATCAGGGCCTCGCGCCCGTTTGCCGGACAGTCGATCAGACAGCCGTCTGGCTCGCCTAGCAGGAACAGATCGAATAATATGCGCCCCTGCGGCGACAGAAGTAGGCCGTAGCGCAATTCGCCAGGGCGGAGGGTTTCCACATCCTGGCTGACTAGCCCCTGCAGGAAGCCGCGCCAGTCGGGTCCGGTTACGGCGATCAAGGCCCGGTCGGTTAGGGGGATCGGATAGCTCATGGCCCAGATGTGGCGCGGCTGGGGCGTTAATACCAGTGCTGGGCGCCAAACATCTACGATCTCGCCTATGATCCGGTGATGGTGACGCGGTCCTTCCCGATTCTGTTCATAACCTCGACGCGGATCGGCGACGCCGTGCTGTCGTCTGGGCTGATTCGCAGGCTGGCTGACGAGCTGCCGGACGCCCGTTTCACCATCGTGGCGGGGCCGCTGGCCGCGCCGCTGTTCGAAAATACCCCCAATCTCGACGCCCTGATCGTGACGGAAAAGCGCCCGCTGGGCATGCATTGGTACCGGCTTTGGTGCCAGGTGCGCCAAACGTCCTGGGGCCTGGTGGTCGATTTGCGGGGCTCAATTATCTCCAACATCCTGCGCCGCAAAAAGCGCGCGGTGCATCGGCGAAACGCCCATGACGTCCACAAGGTGCTGGAGGCTGCCCATCTGTTGGGTCTCGACGACAACCCGCCCGCGCCATTCCTCTATGTTGACGACGCTCGCCGTCGGCGTGCCCAGGACATCACCGCCGGTGACGGACCTATCCTGGCGCTTGGACCCGCGAGCAACTGGGTCGGCAAGGTCTGGCCAATCGAACGCTTCGCCCAGACGGCGATCCGCCTGCTGGGCGAGGATGGGCCTCTGGCGGGCGGCCGTCTGATGATCCTGGGTGGGCCGGACGATGTACGGACCGTCGAAGAGCTCAAGCGATCACTGACCAAGGGCCGCGTCATTGACCTGACGGGGCAGGTCGATTTGCTGACCGCCTATGCCTGCCTCAGCCACGCCCGACTTTATATCGGCAACGACAGCGGGCTGATGCACCTGGCCGCTGCGGCGGGTACCCCAACCTTGGCCCTATTTGGGCCTTCGGATGAACGGCTCTATGGCCCATGGGGCGCGCATGTCAGGGCGCTGCGCGGGCCGCGCAGTTTCGAGCAGTTCAAGCAGATCGACCCCGAACTCTCGCAGTCGATCCGGCACATGAGTGATCTTCCTGTCGATTCTGTGGTGGAAGCGGCTCGCGTCTTGCTGCAAGAAAGCGATCATGGCTGAAACATTCGATCTGATTGTGCGCGGCGGCGAGGTGATCAACCACGCTGGGCGCGGCATGGCCGACATCGGCGTGCAGGCCGGCAAGATCGCGGCCATTGGCGATCTCTCTCATGCGAGCGCGGGCCAGAGTTTCAACGCGGCGGGCCTTACCGTCATGCCGGGGGTGATCGACACCCAGGTGCACTTTCGCGAGCCGGGCCTCGACTGGAAGGAAGACTTAGAAACGGGCAGTCGTGGCGCAGTACTGGGCGGTGTTGTGGCGGTGTTCGAGATGCCCAACACCAACCCGACGACAACGGACGCGGACGCCCTGGCCGACAAGCTGTCGCGTGCCGCAAACCGCATGCACTGTGACCACGCCTTCTACGTTGGCGGTACGCACGAGAATGCGGTCGAGCTGAGCGAGCTGGAACGCCTGCCGGGCTGTTGCGGGGTTAAGGTGTTCATGGGGGCATCGACC
>CANKEA010000142.1 GCA_947480815.1 Caulobacterales bacterium
CATCTTGGCCTTGGCCTTGACCTGTTTCTTGATCTTCAGGGCGGCGGCCGAAAGATTTTCGTCCTTCGCGTTGATCAGGAAGCTGTCGAGCCCGCCACGGAAATCCACGGTGCGCAGAGCCGCGTTGCTGACGCGAAGCTTGAACTTTTGACCCAACGAATCAGAATGCAGCGTCGCCGGCGACAGAGCCGGCAGAAAGCGGCGCTTGCTCTTGATATTAGAGTGGCTGACGTTGTGGCCAACCATCGGACCGATCCCGGTCAGTTCACAACGGCGCGACATGGATTAGGACCTTGCTCGAATAGAAAATGTTTCATGCGAAAGACCATTCCGCACGGGAGGGGCGATATAGGCTAAACAGGCCACAAAGGTCAAGACATTGGGGACACGCTACGTACCAGGGTTCTTCAATCGGCATTCAGGCGGCGACATATAAGGACGACACGCAAGACTCCTCTGACTTTAAAGGCCGATGAGCAAACCCGCCCTTTTCGCCGCTGCCCTGATCGGCCTGGTGCTGGCCGGCCCCACTTCGGCTCCAGCACAGCCCGCCGCGCCGTCCGCGAACGCAGCAACGCTTCGTCTGCACCTGGTCTATGATGGCCGCTTCTATGTGAAGGTGCTGGAGTTGAGTCTCGACCAAGACATCGGCACCGACAGCTATCGCTCAAGCAGCCAGATGAAAACCTGGGGCCTGGGGGCAGTGGTTTCCAAGCTGAACCAGCACGCGACGGTGATGGGCCGTATTGACGGCGGAAAGATTGCGCCGGTGTCGTTCGCGCACCAGAACATCGACGGCAAGAAGAACCGCAAGATTTCGGTCAATTGGAGCGGCGGAGACGTCGCGATCGCCGCCACGCCCAGCTACGACACCCTTGACGATCCGCCGGCCAGTCGGGCCCAGAAACTCGCCGCCGCCGATCCCCTGACCCAGTTGGTCCGCATCACCCGCGCCAGCACGGCCGACGGACCCTGCAGCACTGACTCGCACTTTTTTGACGGCAAACAGCTGTACGATTTCGACTTCGCTCGACCGCGGCCCGGCGGTGAGGTCGAACCACGCGAACGCGCCCTGGGCCTGACCAATCCGGTGGTGTGCGAGGTGCAATACCGCGAGGTGGCAGGATTCAAAAAGAAGCTGCCGGAGGCGCGCGATCAGGTACTCAAAAGCCCGATCCAGGCCCGATTTGGTCAGCTTGGCACGGGAGGCCCGTGGATCCTGTCCTCACTGAAGGCAGAAACCAAGTGGGGCGCGGCGGTGATTGACCTGCGGCAGCTATCGACGAGCGGAGCGGCCAACAACTAACCCACCCGCCGGGTGTGGTCACAATCCGGATGTAGCCAAGCTTTCTGTTCTAAATGGGAATTGACCGCAGTCTCGCCCTTGCCTCACGCCGCGAGCCGTCCCACCTTCTGAGTCATGAGTGATCGCCCGTCAGGGGCCGCGCCGTCCCGACTGGTGGCGGTATTGGGGCCAACCAACACCGGCAAGACCCACCTGGCCGTCGAACGCATGCTGACACACGAAAGCGGCATGATCGGTCTGCCGCTGCGGCTGCTGGCGCGTGAAATTTACGACCGTATCGTCAAGCTGCGGGGCAAGACCCAGGTGGCCTTGATCACCGGCGAAGAGAAGATCGTGCCGCCTCGGGCGGCCTATTTCGTCTGCACGGTCGAGGCCATGCCGCTGGGCCGGGAGGTCGCCTTTCTTGCGGTCGATGAGATCCAGCTCTGCGCTGACCCCGAACGCGGCCATATCTTCACCCAACGCCTGCTGCATGCCCGTGGCCAGAAGGAAACCATGCTGCTGGGCGCAGCGACCATGGAACCCCTGTTGCGCCGCCTGCTGCCCGACGCCGAAATTGTGTTTCGCGAGCGGCTTTCGGCCCTGAGCTTTTCCGGCTCCAAAAAACTGACCCGCCTGCCCCCACGCACGGCGATCGTCGCCTTCTCTGCCGATGCAGTCTACGCTATCGCCGAACTGATGCGCCGCCAGCGTGGCGGTGCCGCGGTGGTTATGGGCGCATTGAGCCCTCGCACCCGAAATGCCCAAGTGGCTCTCTATCAGTCGGGCGAGGTAGATTTCCTGGTCGCCACAGATGCCATCGGCATGGGGCTGAACATGGACGTCGACCATGTCGCGTTCGCGGGGCTGAAGAAGTTCGATGGCAAGCGAAGTCGCTGGCTGCATGCCGCGGAAGTGGCACAGATCGCCGGCCGCGCCGGGCGCTTTACGCGCAATGGCACCTTTGGGACCACCGGTGATTGCGAGCCGATGGACGAGGACCTGATCAAGGCGGTGCAGACCCACGCGTTTGACCCAGTGCGCGCTGCAGAATGGCGCAACGCGCGGCTGAACTTCACCAGCCTATCGACGCTAATGGCCTCCTTGGCCGCCCAGCCGCAGCGAGAGGGCACGATGCTGACCGCCGAAGCTCTGGATGAGCAGGCCCTCAAAGCCCTGGCCGCCGAACCGGAATTCGTCGGGCGGTGCCGTGACAAGGCGAACCTGATGCGACTTTGGGAGGTTTGCCAGACGCCCGATTTCCGCAAGCTGACGCCCGACGAGCACCATCGGATGTTGAGCGAGCTGTTCATGGCCCTGACCAGCGGCCGCCGCCGCGTGGGCAATGAATGGATGGGCACCCAGTTCGCCCCGCTCGACCGTAGCGATGGCGAGATCGAAACCCTCTCGGCGCGCCTCGCCCAGGTCCGCACCTTGGCCTATATCGCCAATCAGTCCGACTGGCTGGCCGACGGCGCCGAATGGCGGGCACGCACCCACGCCCTGGAAGACCGGCTGTCAGACACGCTGCACCAGAAGCTGATGGCCCGCTTCATCGACCGGCGCACCAGCGCCCTGATGCGGCAGTTAGGCATGGGCGATGAGATCTTGGCCGCTGTCGCTAAGGATGGTACCGTTAGCGTCGGCGGCGTGCCGATCGGGTGCCTGGCCGGCATTGCCTTCGCTGCTGAGGCGGGCAGTTCAGTGCTGGAGTCGCGCGCCCTGCGCGGCGCGGCCGAGCGCGCTTTGTCGCCCGAGATCAATCGTCGGCTTGGTGCCCTGGGGGCCGAGGCGGATGAGGCCTTCGCAATCTCGCCCGATGGCCTGATACTTTGGCGCGGCGAGGCCGTGGGCGCTGTGCTGCCTGGGCGTCGCGTTCGACTGTTTGGGGAATTGGGCGCGCCCCCGGCGCGCGAGCGTGCGGCGCGGCGGCTGGAGGCATTCCTGGCGGCGGAGGCACGCCGCCATCTGGCCCCACTTGAAGCCCTGCGCGACGCCGCGAGTGGCGACTTGCGCGGCCTGCCACGCGGCTTGGCCCACCGACTGGTCGAGGCGGGCGGTATCATCGACCGCGCGAGCGTCGAGGCGGAGATCGCGGCGCTGAGCCAGTCGGAACGCCGCGACCTGCGCGCCCTGGGGGTGACGATCGGCACCTTCAGCCTGTACCTGCCCGGATTGCTTGGGGCCCAGGCCCGCGCTTGCGCCCTGGTCCTTAACCCCGATGACTGGCACCCGGCCTGGGGCGCGGTCGTTCCGCTGCCCGCCCCGCCGCCATCGCCAGTCACGCTATCCGCCCGCGGCCTGCGCGCGGTCGGTGGGCGCGCCGCGCCTGTGGATGGCCTGGAGCGGCTAGCCGACGCCCTGCGGATTGCCCGACGCAAAGACGGCGCCTCTCTGCTGCCCGAAAGCCTAGCCCCGGCGCTGGGTTGGACCACGCAGGACCTGGACGCCATCTTGCGCGGCCTAGATTTCGTTCCTGCGCCGGGTGCAGATGGCATTGCGTGGCGCCTTCGTCGCGTCAGGTCTACCAGCCCAGCCGCCCGCGTTGATCCGGCATCGCCCTTCGCTGCCCTGGCTAAGCTCGCCACGCCCGCTCAGACGACGCCGCGCCGCCATCGCGTCGGCAAGAAGAACCGGCGGCGGACCGCGCCTTGAGCGATCTGATCGCGCCCTCGCTCCGCGCCGATGTGTGGCTGTGGCGCGCACGCTTTTTCAAGAGCCGCTCGGCGGCAGCCAAGCTGATTGAAGAAGGCCGCGTGCGGCACTGCGCCGGCGGCATCGAGACCCGGCTGGACAAGCCAGCACGCCTGCTGCGGCTAGGAGACAGCCTGGTCTTCGCTAGCGGTGAACGCTTGATTGCCGTGCTCGTAACGGGTCTGGGCGTGAGGCGCGGACCGCCGGCCGAGGCGAGGACGCTCTATACCCCCTCGGCTGTGTAGATTCCTGACGGGGCATGGCTCTGGTACCTCCACACTGCGACGCCAGAGACGCAAGCCTTTATTTCGGCTGAATTTTATGCTAAAGACTTTCTTCACGTGAGCAGCGTTTGCGCCCGCGTAATGTCGAATAATCGCCGATTGCCGGCGCGCCCTAATTTGTCAGGCGAAGGGTGTCTTAAGCGTTTGACCCATCCGGGACGGTCAAAGGCTCGTGGTCCA
>CANKEA010000143.1 GCA_947480815.1 Caulobacterales bacterium
GTAGGGGCCCGGATCATTGCTGGGATAGCCGGCGGGCTCCATCGGCGCCTCCAACAGCACCTCGTGCCCGGCAGCCCGCGCCATGTCGATCCAACCCTGAAGGTCCTCAGCATAGGGAGCGAATGACGGGGTAATTTCCAGCGGTAGGGCGTCGATCGCGGCACGCGTCGTCTGGAGATTAAGCCCCAGCCCACCGACGATCAACGCCACGCGCGGCGCGCCGGTGCTGGGGAACGAGCGCGGATAGGCCTGGGCGACGTTACGGCCGTCTGGCGCGGCCACGGGCAACATGCCACCGCTAGGACCTGGCGCGGATAGGCCGACGATAGGCGCGACCGGAAGGCCATCGTACACAGGCGGGCTGGCACCGTCGATCTGCCCTCCGGCCGGCAAGGTAATCGTAGCATGGTCGTCGGCGCCAATCAGACCCGGATGCTCTGAAAATTGGAAGGTATCGGGGGTTCGGCTTGTCTCGCCCTGCGGTTCGGGTGCCGGGGCCTCACGCCATCCGGGGGGGGCATCTTTGGTAGCGCCAATACGGGTTAAGGGGGCACGCAAGACGGGTGCTCCGGCCTGCGGATCGCCGGTGATCACCACCAGGGCCGCAACGCAGGCCAGGAACAGAAAGCCGGCACCCGCTGCCCCAACATAGGGATTGGTTATGGCCGCCAGCGCCTGGCTCGCACCAGAAACGCGCACGTTACCCTGCATTGGTGCTGGGCTGGCGGCAGCAAGGGCCTTCTTGGAAAACATAGGGTTCAAACGCCTTGAACAGACGTCCGCAAGCATGAACAAACAGGGTTAAGGAACCCCTTAAATCAATGATTTGCGCCGCGCAGACCCCGATCTATTTCGCCGTCGCCTTCGCTGCACCCGGCGCGGTTTTCGCGATCATTTCCGCCACCTTGGCCACCGGCTTGGGCAGCTTCGGAGTCGCAGCAACCGAACCGTACTTCAGCACATCCAGGGCACGGGAAAGCTGGAAGTCCTTCTTCTCGTCGAAGGCCGCCGGCGGGGCCTCGGCGGGCTCATGCTTACCCACGCGCGCCTTGCCTTCTTCGGCATTGAGGGCGTTCTTGAAGCTGGCTTCGCTGAACCAGGCCTTATTGGCAATGTCCTGAGCTTCCTGGCGGGTCTCGGCCACTTCCAAATCCGGCGTGATCCCGGTCTTCTGAATCGAGCGGCCCGACGGCGTATAATAGCGCGCCGTAGTCAGTTTCAGCGCACCGTCCATGCCGCCACGCAGCGGCACTACGGTCTGAACCGAACCCTTGCCAAAGCTGGTCAGGCCAACGATCTGGGCCCGACCGCGGTCCTGCAGGGCGCCGGAAACGATTTCCGCGGCGCTTGCCGTACCGGAATTGATCAGCACCACCAAGGGCAGGCCGTGCAGGATATCGCCGCCCTTGGCGTTGAAGCGTTCAATGTCGCGCGCATCGCGGCCGCGCTGGCTGACGACCTCGCCGCCATCGAGGAACAGATCAGTGACGCCCACGGCTTGGTCGAGCAGGCCGCCAGGGTTGTTGCGCAGGTCAAAGACTAAGCCCTTCATGTTCGGGTTCTTAGTCTGCAATTCCTTGATGGCGTCGCTCAGTTCGTCAGTTGCCTTCTCGTTGAAGCCCGACAACCGCACATAACCATAGTCGCCCTCGAGTCGCGCAATGGCAGACTTAGGCTTGATCACCTCGCGCACCAGTTTGACATCGAACGGATCGGCCTTCTCGCGGGCAATGGTCAGGGTAACGGTTTCCCCCGCCGGGCCACGCATCTGCTTGACGGCGTCATTGACCGAAAGACCAAGTACGCTTTCACCATTGACGGCGGTGATATAGTCGCCAGCCTTGATCCCAGCCTTGTCGGCGGGCGTGCCGTCCATGGGGGAGATTACCTTGACCACCCCGTCTTCGCTGGTGATCTCGATGCCGAGACCACCGTATTCACCCTTGGTCTGATCCTGCATGTCGTCGTAAGCGTCGGGCGACAGATAGCCCGAGTGCGGGTCCAGCGCCGTCATCATACCGTCCAGCGCCGCCTCGATCAGCTTGCGATCGTCGACCGGGGTCACGTACTGGCGCTCTACCGTGTCGAGCACATTGCCGAACAGTTCGAGCTGTTTGTAGGTCGAGCGGGTTGGTGCCGCCTCCGTCCGCTGGCTCACATAGGCCATCGAGCCTGCCCCCAGCACAAAAGCCGAGACACCGATCATGAGGTACTTACGCATGCGCCCTACTGGCTCCGAAAACTCTAGAGTGAAACCGTTGCATGACGGCGAAGGCCCTAATGAGGCGTTGCCCCGAGTGGCGCTCCGGACATCCAGCGCGCCGTATCAACCGGTGCGCCATTCTCCCGAACCTCCATATAGAGTTCCGCCGTCGATCCTGCTCCATTCCCCAGCCGCCCGATAGGCGACCCCGCTGCGACGGATTGTCCATTCTGAACTGAAACCTGATCCAGTCCGCCCAGCACCAAATGGTAGGCACCCTTAAACTTTAAGATCAAGATGATGCCCCAATCCGGTACCGGACCGACGAATTGGACCGTTCCTGCCGCTGGACTGACCACAAGATCGCCTCTTTTTGCAGCAATCGATACCCCCGCGGCATGGCCACCACCGGACTGGACATCGCCAAAGCGCCGCACGACGCGGCCGCGGATGGGCCAGTCCATGGCGAAAGTCACCCCTGCGCCGCCTTCGGTAAGCGACCCCAGATCACCGAGACCGTCGGCTTCCGGAGGCAGGTTTTGAACCGCCAGGGCGATCGCCGCCCCGCGCTCAGCCGCCTCGCTCTGGGCGTTCAGAAGGGTTTCATTGGCCGCTGCGGCCTGGCGACGCAGCACCGCCACCTGATCCAGTTCGGCCGTCAGGGCCCGGGCGCGGCGGGTCAGGTCGGGGATCAAGGATCGAGCCAGAATGGCACCGCGCACCGCATCGCGCGCCTTATCAGGCGGCACCAGCAGGGCCGGCGGCGACTGCCGCCGATAAAGCGCCAGGGCGCCAAGCAACTTGGAAAGCTCGTCGCGCCGCCGCGCCAGGTCGGCGGTCAGGGCGGCCTGGCGTCGGCTGATCTGATCCAGACAGGCGCGTTGCGCAGCTTCCGTCAGCCCGGCTGTGGCCTGGTCGATACTGAGGGCGTCCACCCGAGCGCGCGCCGTCTCTGCTGGGGTCACGGGCAAGTTGGCCGCCACAGCGGAACTGGAAAGCAGGGGAGCCAGAAGGGCCAGCAGGAAGAGCTTGGATCTAGTCACGGTGATAGGGCGATCCGGCAAGGATGGTGGCGGCGCGGTAGATCTGTTCGGCCATCATGGCTCGGGCCAGGGCGTGCGGCCAAGTCTGCACACCGAGCGCCAGGGTCTCGTCTCCCGACAGCGACAGGTCCAGCCCATCTGCGCCGCCGATCACATAAACTAGCCGCCGCACGCCGTCGTCACGCAGCCGCCCGATCCGGTCCGCCAGGGCGCGGGATGTCCGCTGGACGCCATGCTCATCGCAAAGCACCACATGGCTGTCTGCGAGATGCGGTTTGAGCACCTCAGCCTCGGCCGCCTTGCCTGGCTTTCTGGCTTCAACCTCGATCAGTTCGGCAGGCCCCAGGCCTTGGGCGCGCCCAGCCAGGGTGAAGCGCTGTAGGTAGTTGCGCGCCAGCAGGGTCTCGGACCCCTGGCCGAGCCGTCCGACCGCGAGCAGGACAACCTTCAAGCGACGACCTTCACGTCGAGGTTAGTGCGTGATCGTCTGCGGCGTGGTGTGCCGCGAGGGCGAATCCACCGACCAGATTTTCTCGATATTGTAGAAGGCGCGCACTTCCGGCCGGAACAGATGGATCACCAGGTCGCCGGCGTCGATCAAAATCCAGTCGCAATGCGGCAGGCCCTCGACCTTGGCTCGGCCATAGCCGGCCTCCTTGAGGGCGCGCAGCAGGTGGTCGGCCAGGGCACCGACATGGCGATGCGACCGACCCGACGCGACAATCAGGCTATCGGCAAAGGCGCTCTTATCCTTGAGGTCGATGAAGACGATATCTTCGGCCTTATCGTCGTCCAAGCGACCCAGAACCAGTTTGTCCAGAGGCCGGGCGGAAAGGTCTTGTGCGCTAGGCACGGCGTCGCTGCTCAGCGAACTGCTCCGTAATAATGAGTAATGGAAGGCAACTTTAGCACAAATAACCGACGGTTGCAGACCTCTAAGCGTGTTCCGGCAAGAGGCCTTCGTTTTTCAGATAAAAAGCGCGGCACGACACTACCTTTCGCCCTGTCGGCGCTGGCGTTCGCGCATCGCCGTGGACGAGGCAAAATTGAATGGCCCGCGCAGATAGACCCAGGCCGGAGCCTTGAGTTGCGGCAGGATCGGCGCTTGGCGCGACCCGTGGCGGGCATGGCGGAAACGCTTTGCCGCCGGGCTGGTACGGGCCTTCAGCGCCGCCCAGGGGCGCGAGACCAC
>CANKEA010000144.1 GCA_947480815.1 Caulobacterales bacterium
CCCTTCACGGCGAGCGCGGCGTCACCGGTGATCCACTCGCCTGTAGCCTCGTCGAATACGAAATCACCGCCGCTCATGACAGGGTCTTGCGGTTTTGGAACCGCACCACGCCTAGGGGGGGGGCGCGGTCTGGCCGCGCCAATTCGAGTATGGTCGGTGCTACCGCCGATGGCTCGGGCAGGGTTGCGGGGTCTTCACCGGGAAAGGCCTGTGCCCGCATGCGGGTGCGCACCGCGCCAGGATCGAGGCATACCGCCCTCACCTGGGTGTTTTCCATCTCATCGGCATAGGACGCCACCAGGGCCTCCAGCCCAGCCTTAGAGGCGGCGTAGGCGCTCCAGAACGCTATGCCGCGCGCTGCACTGCTGGTCAGGAAAACCGCCCGACCCGCCGGAGCAGCCCGCAGCAGCGGGTCCATCGAGCGGATCAGTCGCCAGTTGGCGGTCAGGTTACTGGCCAGGATCATGTCCCAACCCTTTGGCTCCAGGTGCCCAACGGGGGTCAGTGGCCCCAGCACAGCGGCGGCACCAATCACGGCATCGACGTAGCCGAAGCGTCGGTGCAGTTCGGAGCCAAGCGCATCAAGCCCCTCCGGCTCCAGCAGGTTGATCGGAACAAGGACAGGCCGAGGCCCGCCAGCCTCGCGAATGGCGTCATCCAGCACCTCTAGCGCACCCTGGGTCCGGCCCAGGGCTATCACCGTGGCACCAGCCGTTGCGAAGGCCAGGGCGGCGGCATTGCCAATGCCGCGCGTGGCACCTGTGACAAGGACGATGCGGTCTGTGTAGTCGAAAACTGTCATGGCGCGCGGTCTAGCACAGACGGCGCGAGAGACGAGGGGGCTAGCGCCCTCTAAGCGCTAACCAGGAATGACAACTGTCGATCATAATGCTCATTGCGGCCGGCAGCGATTTCACGGTCGAGCAGGCGGGTGGGGTAGTCGCCGGTGAAATAATGGTCCGTGAACTGCGGATTGGCAGCGTCACGCGGGCCGGCACCAAGGGCGTCGTAAAGTCCGTCGACCGAGAGGAATCCTAGGCTGTCCACCTCCAGGAAGGTGGCCATCTCCTCCATGGTTTTATTGGCGGCAATCAGTTGGTCGCGCTCGGGCATGTCGATTCCATAGAAATCCGGCCAAAGAATCGGCGGGCTGGCCGAGCGCAGGTGCACTTCCTTGGCCCCCGCTTCACGGACCATGCGCACGATCTTCAGCGATGTGGTGCCGCGCACGATGGAATCGTCGATCAGCACAACGCGCTTGCCCTCCAGTACGGCGCGGTTGGGGCTGTGCTTCATTCGCACACCCAGCTCGCGGATATGTTGGGTCGGCTGGATAAAGGTTCGGCCCACAAAATGGCTGCGGATAATGCCCAGCTCAAACGGAATGCCGCTCGCCAAGGCAAACCCCAGGGCCGAGGGAACACCACTATCGGGCACGGGCACCACGACATCGGCTTCCACGCCTGTTTCTTGGGCCAGCCGCCGGCCCATGGCTTTGCGAACCTCATAGACCGACCGCCCGTCGACCACGCTATCGGGCCGGGCAAAATAGACATATTCGAATACGCAGGGGCGCGGCTTGGCTGCCGGGAAGGGCTTGAGACTGGTGATGCCGCTTTCGTCGATCACCAGAATCTCGCCATGCTGCACGTCCCGCACGAAGCGTGCACCGATCACGTCAAGGGCGCAGCTCTCGGATGCCAAGACTGGATTTCCGTGCAGATCGCCCAGAACCAGTGGCCGGATGCCTAAGGGATCGCGCACCCCGATCATCTTCTTATTGGTCAGGGCAACCAGGGCATAGCCGCCCTCGATCTGTTTCACGGCGTCGATGAAACGGTCGACGATCTTCGACTTCCGCGAACGGGCCAGCAGGTGAAGGATCACCTCGGAATCCGAGGTCGACTGGAAAATTGCGCCTTCGGTGACTAGGCGTTCGCGCAGGGTCAGGAAATTGGTCAGGTTGCCATTGTGCGCCAGCGCCATGCCGCCCGATTCCAGATCGGCAAACATCGGCTGCACATTGCGCAGAAAACTGCCGCCAGCCGTTGAATAGCGAGTATGGCCGATCGCGGCCGTTCCGGGCAGGCGCTCCACCAGATCGGGTGCCCCAAAGGCCTCCCCAACCAGCCCCATTTGCCGCTCAGTATGGAATCTCTGGCCGTCAAAAGCAGCGATGCCGCAGGCCTCTTGGCCGCGATGCTGCAGGGCGTGCAGGCCCAGTGCTGTGATCGCCGCCGCATCCGGCGCGCCGAACACGCCAAACACGCCGCATTCCAGCCGCAGAGTATCGTCGTCGGGGTCCCGCCAGTTCGGCGTCATCGTCCGCGTTCCACTCGATTGCCCAATTACCGGCGTCCGCCGTCGCTATAACCCCGGTTGGGGTCGGATGTCGCCCCTTGTCGTACAGCCGACGCAAGCGCCGGAGCAAAACGGCCGGTAAGCTGACCCGCCTTCGGTGCGAAAACCCTTAAAATCCTCCCGCTGGCAACGGTCAGCGGGAATAGCATCGCACCTGTCACCCATTTCGGCGCCTTGTCGGGCGGGGCGGCCGCGCTGAACAGAAGATTGAACATCCCCAGGATCACCAGGGCGCGGATCAGGCCAAGGCCGAGTCCCACGCCCCGATCGATTGCGCGGAAGGTGCTATTGGCGGCGAGGCGCTGCGCCAGGGATACGCCAAGCAGCCGCACCAAGACATAAACCAGGATGAATACCGCCATGACCGCCACACCGGTCGCGAGCCAGTCGGGGTCTATCATTCGGCGAACAATCGGCCCGGTCACGCGAAGGGCAATCATGGATAGCAAGGCTGCGACGAGTAACGACACCATCCTGACAACCTCGTAGGCCGCGCCGCGCCAAAGCCCTGTGAGGGCGGTGGTCAAAAGCAGCATGCCAGCGATGATGTCGAAGATGTGGTTCACGGCCAGCTCTGCTCGCTGATCCGCCGCACTGCCTCGCCAAGGCGCGAGACCTGGGCGGTCTTGAGCGGCCCGCCTTCCATGCCGGCGGGAAGCGGCGGGCAAAGGGCCTGGCCAAAGCCCAGTTTGGCTGCTTCCTTCAGACGACCGTCCATCCGGCTTACGGCGCGCACATCGCCCGACAGGCTGATTTCCCCGAACACGACGCAATCTTGCGGCAGTGCCTCGTCCAGCGCCGAGGAGGCCAGGGCGGCGGCGGCGGCCAGGTCGGCCGCAGGTTCGGCGATACGCAGGCCGCCAGCCACATTCAGATAGACGTCACGGTCGCCAAGGCTCAGGCCACAGCGCGACTCTAGCACAGCCAGCACCATAGCCAGGCGTCCGCTGTCCCAGCCCACTACCGCCCGGCGTGGCGTGCCATAGGCGGAGGGGGCCACCAGGGCCTGGAACTCCACCAACACCGGGCGTGAGCCTTCAATGCCTGCGAATACGGCGGCCCCAGCGGCGCGCTGGCCGCCGTCGGTTAGGAACAGCGCCGAGGGGTTGGAGACCTCGCGCAGGCCTGCGTCGCCCATCTCGAACACCCCGATTTCATCGGTTGCGCCAAAGCGGTTCTTGGCCCCGCGCAGCACGCGGAACGGGTAGCCCCGCTCGCCTTCGAAGCTCAGCACCGCATCGACCATATGTTCGACCACGCGTGGGCCAGCGATCTGCCCGTCTTTTGTCACATGCCCCACCAACACGATGGCGACGCCGCGTTTCTTGGCCAGTCGCACCAGTTCGCCGGCGCAGGCCCGCACCTGGGTCACCGATCCTGGGCCCGCCTCATGGGCGTCGCTCCATAGCGTCTGCACCGAGTCGATCACCACTAGATCGAAGGTGTCGCGCTTAAGCCCTTCGACGATGTCGCGCAGCGAGGTTTCCGCCGCTAGCTTAACCGGCGAGGCGGCCAGTCCCATACGTCCAGCGCGGTCGCGGATCTGCTCCACGGCTTCCTCGCCAGAGATATAGGCGCAGCGCACCCCGCGCAGGGAGGCCTGACCGACCACCTGTAGCAGCAGGGTCGACTTGCCCACGCCCGGATCGCCGGCCAATAGCATGGCGCTTCCTGGCACCACACCGCCGCCGCAGACCCGGTCGAATTCGACCAACCCGGTGGAAAATCGCACTGGCGGTGGCGTTTCGCTCAATAGACCTTCGAAATTTAATCCCCGCGTCTTGGTCGCGCGTGTCGCCGTCAGCGCGCCCGGCATGCGGGTTGCGCCTTCTTCGACCAGGGTGTTCCACGCGCCGCAGCCCGCGCACTGGCCGGCCCACTTGCTATGGACCGTTCCACAGGACTGGCAGGCGTAGACGGCACCGTCGCGGGCCATGGTGTTTCCTTATTCGAACGAGGTTTAAGTCTAACGCGCCTTGGGCTTATCCGCCCAAATAGACGCGCTCAGCCCTCTGGCTCAGGTGAACCAAACATTCGTGTGCGACAGAATCGGAC
>CANKEA010000145.1 GCA_947480815.1 Caulobacterales bacterium
ACTTCTCGACCTTCCCGGGTAAGTACTTCACCGGTGATGGGGCCTATCGCGACGCCGACGGCTACTACTGGATCACCGGCCGGGTCGATGACGTGATCAATGTGTCAGGCCACCGCCTGGGCACCGCCGAGATCGAAAGCGCGCTTGTGGCGCACCGCCATGTGGCCGAGGCCGCCGTGGTCGGCTACCCGCACGACATCAAGGGCCAGGGCATCCACGCCTATGTGACCCTGAACGCTGGGGTCGAGCCGGAGGAAATCCTGCGCCGCGATCTGATGGGCCGGGTGCGGGTCGATATCGGAGCCTTCGCCGTGCCCGACCGCATCCAGTGGGCACCAGGCCTGCCCAAGACCCGTTCAGGCAAGATCATGCGCCGCATCCTGCGCAAGATCGCCGAAGGCGATGTCAGCAACCTCGGCGACACCTCTACCCTGGCCGATCCAGCCGTCGTGGACGAGCTGGTCAAGAACAGGGTCGGCTAGGGGCTAGTCGGCACCCAAAGCGAGCGGCCGCTCATGGGCGGCGATGATGGCCATGTTGAGGATCTTGGTCACCGAGGCCGACAACGGCGCGATCTGCACCGGCCTGGAAAGCCCAAGCAAGACCGGCCCGATCACCGTCGCCTCGCCGAGTTCCTGCACCAGTTTGGTGGAGATCGAGGCCGAGTGGATGGCCGGCATGATCAGCACATTCGCCGGACCAGTCAGGCGCATAAACGGGAAGTTGCCGCGTTTGGCCAGGTTGAGCGCCAAGTCGGGCGGCATCTCGCCCTCGTATTCGAAGTCGACATCCATCTCGTCGAGGATCGCAACCGCGTCGCGTACCTTTTCTGACCGGTCGCCCATGGGGTTCCCAAAGGTCGAATAGGACAGGAAGGCCACGCGTGGCGCGAAACCCAGCCGCTTCACCGCCCGCGCCGTCTCGATGGCGATTTCGGCCAGCTCCTGGGCCTCGGGGAGTTCGGTCACATTCGTATCGGCCACGAAAAGCGTGTGGCCCTTAGCCAGGACGACGCTCATGCCCATCACGCGCCCGCCGGGCGCCGGATCGATCACGTTTAACACCTCGTCCAGGGCCTGGTCGAAATTACGGGTCACGCCGGTTACCATGCCGTCGGCGTGTCCTTGCGCTACCATCAAGGCAGCGAAGCTGTTGCGGTCTTGATGCACCAGGCGCTGCACATCGCGCTTCAGATAGCCTTCGCGGCTCAGCCGCATATAGAGCTGGTCGACGTAGGAGGCCGTCTTGTCGGAGGTGCGGGCGTTGATCACCTCGATCTGCGCTACCGCCGGGTCGAGCCCCACGCTACGCATGTTTTGTTCAACTAGTTCGGTGCGGCCCAACAGCACAGGTTCGCCAAAGCCCTGCGTCTTGAAGGCATGGGCGGCACGGATCACGCTAGGCTCCTCGCCCTCGGCGAAGACGATGCGCTTCTTCTCGCCGCTAAGGACGGCGGCAGAGATTTTCTGCAGGAAGGCCGCCGAAGGATCGAGCCTTTGGGCCAGGTTGGCGCGGTAGGCGTCCATGTCGGCGATCGGCCGGCGCGCCACGCCCGTATCCATCGCTGCCTGGGCGATGAAGGGCGGTACGTACCAGATCAGGCGCGGGTCGAATGGGGTCGGAATGATGTAGTCAGGACCGAACTTGAGCTGGCGGCCGGAATAGGCAGCGGCCACCTCGTCCGGCACATCCTCGCGCGCTAGTTGGGCCAGGGCTTTAGCGCAGGCGATCTTCATCTGCAGATTGACCCGCCGGGCTCGCACGTCCAGCGCCCCGCGGAAGATGTACGGGAAGCCCAGAACGTTGTTGACCTGGTTGGCGTAGTCTGACCGGCCCGTGCCGACGATGGCGTCGCTGCGCACGGCACGCACCTCATCCGGGGTGATTTCCGGGTCAGGGTTTGCCATGGCGAAGATCAGAGGATTAGGGGCCATGCTGGCCACCATTGCCGGCGTGACAGCGCCCTTGACTGACAGGCCAATGAACACCTGCGCGCCCTTCATGGCATCCGCCAGGGTGCGAGCGTCTGTGCGCACGGCGTGGGCGCTCTTCTCCTGTGTCATGGACTCGGTGCGACCCTGATAGATCACGCCCTTGGAGTCCACGGCGATGCAGTTCTCGGCGGGCACGCCCATGGCCTTGATCAGTTCCAAGGTGGCGATTCCCGCTGCCCCAGCACCGTTCAGCACGACCTTCACCTCATCAAGCCCGCGGCCCGAGATGTAACAGGCGTTAATCAGACCGGCGGCGGTGATGATCGCCGTGCCGTGCTGATCGTCGTGGAACACCGGGATATCGAGCAGTTCCTGCAACTCGGTCTCGATTCGGAAGCACTCGGGGCTCTTGATGTCTTCGAGGTTGATGCCACCGAAGGTGATACCGATGTTCTTGACCACGGTGATCAGTTCGTCCGGGTCCTTGGTCAGACATTCGATGTCGATCGAATCGACGTCGGCGAAGCGTTTGAACAGGATCGACTTGCCTTCCATCACCGGCTTTGAGGCCAGGGCCCCCAGGTCGCCCAGGCCCAGGATGGCGGTGCCGTTGGAGATCACCGCGACCAGATTGCCTTTGGAGGTGTAGTCGTAGGCTAGGTCCGGGTCGGCGGCGATGGCCAAGACAGGCGCGGCGACGCCGGGCGAATAGGCTAGGCTGAGGTCACGTGCTGTGGCCATGGGCTTGGTTGCCAGGACGGCGATCTTCCCTGGCGTGGGGTATTTGTGGAAGTCGAGCGCTTCCTGATCGGTGACACTGGCTTTGTTATCCGTCATTTTGATCCCATGGCACCGTCTGTGATCGGCGATCAGACGCTGCAGCGCCGGCCCCCTCCACTTAACTCAAAGAGAGTGTTACCCAGGCTCGGCAGGCAGCCAAGCCTTTCTTGACCATTTGATCGCTGTCGTAGAGCTAAGGGGCGACCTAAAATGAGCCGCCGTCACGGCTGGGAGAGCCCGCTTGAACCAGGAACACCCCCTTCGTATCGCCATCGCCGGCGCCTTGGGCCGTATGGGCGGGGCTGTTGCCGCCACGGCCGCCACCCGCCCAGACGTAACCGTAGCGGCCCGGTTTGACCGGCCGGGCGCAACCGATCCGGCGCTGATTGCGATGGAGTCGGCCCTAACGGCTTGCGATGTGGTGATCGATTTCAGCGCGCCCACCGCGTCCGCCGCCCTAGCGACCTTAAGCGCCGGTCAGGACAACCCGCCCGCCCTGGTGATCGGTTCGACGGGCTTTGACGCCCTACAGGAAGAGGCCATCGCCCGCGCAGCAAGCCGTGTAGCCATCGTCAAGGCCGGCAATTTCTCGCTTGGGGTCAATATGCTGTTGGGGCTTGTCCGACAGGCTGCCGCCGCCCTGCCGGCGCACGACTGGGACATTGAGGTGTTCGAAGCCCATCACAAACGCAAGATCGACGCCCCCTCCGGCACCGCATTGATGCTGGGCCGGGCCGCGGCCCAGGGACGCGGAAGCGCCCTTGCCGAGCCCGTCAGCCTCGATCGCAACGGCACTCGAACCACGGCCGAGATCGGTTTTTCGGTCCTGCGTGGCGGCGGCATTATCGGCGAACACAGCGTGACCTTCGCTTCAGAAAACGAGATCCTGACCCTGTCGCACTCGGCGCGCGACCGCAGCCTGTTCGCCAATGGCGCGCTGGCGGCGGCGGTTTGGGTCCGGGCCCAGCCGCCCGGACTCTACGACATGCAGGATGTGCTCGGCTTCAGCCGCGGGTAGGGCTTAGCCACCGCGCGCGACAAACCAGCCGTTGCGGAAACCGGCCTCCGCCTTACCGTAAAGGAAGGGCGAGCCGTCCGGGGCGGTCAGGGTTCCGCCGGCCGCTTCCAACACCGCCTGAGCCGCGGCGATATCCCATTCCATGGTCGGGCCGTGACGCGGGTAGATATCGGCCCCGCCCTGAGCCAGCCAGCAAAGCTTGACCGAACTGTCCATCGCCTGAGCTTCATCGAAGCCATATTCAGCGATCAGGGCCTCAAGCTGCTCAGGCTTCATGGTGTGACTGACCAGGGCGACCGCCGATCCGGTGCGCCAGGGCCGCACATGAACCGGATGCGGCGCGCCGCCGAATACCCGCTTGACCGCGCCGGTGGGCGTAGTGAACCAAGTCTCGCCCATGGGCGGAGCGGTCACCGCCCCAGCCACAGCGAGGCCGTTTTCGATCAGGCCGATATTGACGGTGAAATGTTTATCACCCCGCACGAAGGCCTTGGTGCCATCCAGGGGATCCACCAAGAAAAAACGGTCAACGATGGTATTGGGGACGCCGGATTCGGCGCTGTCTTCCTCAGAGATCACGGGGATGTAAGGGAAGGCGATGGCCAGTCGATCAAGGATCAGCCGCTCGGCCAGCTGATCGGCAACCGTAACCGGGCTCTCATCGGCCT
>CANKEA010000146.1 GCA_947480815.1 Caulobacterales bacterium
TACGGACGCAGCGGCATGAATGGGGCCGCAGGGCGCAGCGCCTGGGCATTACCGCCGGCGGTACCGGCGACGGCGCTCATCAGACTGACCGCCTCGCTAAGCATGTCGTAGTTGCGCTTGACCCGCTCCTGGAAGGCGGCGTCGATCGCCTGGGTCTCCTCAGCAGCCCGACGGGCAGAGGCCAGCAGTTCGCCCATGCCATGTTCAACCGCATCACGCACCTTCCGGGTCTGGGCTTCGGCCTCGCCAGACAGTGAACCCGCACGCTTGCTGACATCCGACAACAGGCGCTCGACCTCGGAAACGGCAGCACGAGCGGCATTAACGCCCTCGTCTAGCCGCTGGGCGGATCGGGCCCCGGCCTGCTCGGCCATGATGGCCGATTGCTCGATCAGTTCTCGTGCTTCCTGCATGCGGGACTCGAACACCGAATTGGCCTTCTGACCGGCAGCGAAGGCGGTCTCATTGAGCTGATCGACCTTGGACTTTGCCACATCGACTTGCCCCTGTGCAGCAATGCGCGCCTGTGCGGCCGCGGCCGACAGGTTTTGGATGGCGGCCTGAATCTCTTCTTCGAGATCAGCGCGCTGTTCGCCGGCCACGGCGCGCAGGGCCTCGAAAGACTTGGCGGCCGTATCGCCGATCACCCTGCGTTCGGCCTGGGCGGCGAGAGCCATCTGCTGGAATTGATCCACAGCCAAGGCGATCAGTCCGCGCAGCGCTTCTGTCCCCTGCTGGGTCGCGGCACCAAGATTTTCGGCCTCCAGTTTGGTCTGGGCGGCCAAGTCCGCCATCTGGGCAGCACGGCTTTCGACCTGAACTGCGAAATCTTCCTGTTCGGCCCGAAGCGTATCAGAGACAGTGGTTAGGGCATCGCGCTGCAGAGAGAGGCCCTCATCAACCTCCCGCAACTGCTCAACAACGCCCGCACTTGCCACTTCGAGCCGGGCCGTCTGACGGGAGATGTCCTCAGCACCGCTGCGGGCTGCATCAGACGCCGTAACAGCCGCAGTCGTCAGGTCAGCCGCGCGGGCGGTCAAGGCCGCCTCGGCTTCGCGCAACTGTGTTTCAGCAAGGTCAGAGGCCTCAGCCACCATACGCGCCTGGCGGACGATCGCATCAGTGACGGCGGCGGACTGAGCGTCCAGAGCCAGGGCCAAGGCCTGCATCGCTTCGCGCTCGCGACTGACCGTCCCGGTCATCTCCTGGGAGGTCTTCGCGGACAACGTCGTGGCTTCAGACAGACCAGCGGTCTCAGCAGCCAGGACATGGCGCAATGAAAGCATCCGTTCGCCCGCCTCTTTCGCCATCCGGGCGGCGTTTTCGATCTGGGTGCGGACTTCCGCTACCGCGTCGGCGGCACCGGCGGCGGCCAAGGCGGCGGGGGTAAGCATCTGCTGAGTCAATTCCCGCGTACGGCGGGTCTCAGCGGCCAGGCGCGCGCTCTGATTGATCATATGAGCCGCGAACCAGACCAAGGCCACCGGGCCGATCGCCATCAAGGCGAAGACAATCATGGCGAAATGATCGTTCTGCAGCGGAGCGACTTTAAGACGATAGCCCACCGCGAAAGCGATCGGGGCCAGGGCCCAAAGCACTGACACAACGGCGGCGGCGGCGTAGATCGTGCCGCTGTTGTCATGGTCGGACTTTTGAGCTTGTGCGGCACGAGACTTCGACGCGGGCTCGACCCGTCGCGACAAGGATGTGTCCTGCCGGGCGTCCTCGGCCTCTTGGTGCAGGGTCGCCAATGGCTTGACCACACCCATAGAAAGTGTTGCGATTTCAATCGGTCGTGTCAGAGACTGAGACGGGGCATCGCCGATGGCGAGGTCGAGATCGGGCGAAACCTCAGGCGCATCGTCATGAACCGGTTCCGGGGCAAGCTCATGCTCAGGGGCGCGGCCACGTACGGCGGGATAATCCAGCGGCTTACGATTTTTGGCCTTCATGCCCGACTTCGAACTTCCTACGTGTGGCGAGCTTCTCAATTCGCCGCGCGGCCCCCTCGCACGGAACCTCAAATCTAGAGTGCAAGCGCGGCAAGTGGAAGCCGCTACCAGCACTCGCCGCACTCATTTGCGATATTCGCCCACAGACTTGGCATGGGCATGCAATGATGTGGCGAAAGATCATTGCAGAAAAGGGCTTTGGCATGAAACTTCAGCGTCGCGGCGCAGCGCCGCTGGAGCCACCGCCATGACCTCCCGCACCAACCTCGCCAGCCTTGCCGCAGTGTTGGGATTCCTCGGCGTGGCCTTTGGGGCCTTCGCAGCCCACGGCATGGCCGACCCCGTTGCAAAGACCCTGATACAGGCCGGTGCATCCTATCAATTGGCTCATGCCTTAGCGGCGCTGCTGGCATTGTTCATGCCGGTGCCGGCGCGAAAGGCGGCGGGAGCCTTCCTGATCGGGGCGGTTCTGTTCAGTGGCTCGCTCTACGCCCTGGCGCTGGGCGCACCCCGGGTGATCGGTGTAGTGACACCGCTGGGCGGACTATCGTTTCTGGCCGGCTGGGCCCTCCTCGCGTGGTCAGCACGTCGGCAACCCGACTAAAGCGCAGGCACGGTATTGTCGTCTCTGGCCGTGGCGCGCCCGGCATTCTAGGGTCTTCTACGATGGAACGATCATCGCCGCTGCCTGTGCCCGCACCCAATAGACGCGGGCTGTTTTCAAGCCTGGAACCGACCGAGTTCGGCTGGCTGCCCACCGGCGGACATCACGAACTTTATTATGAAGAATGCGGCGCGGCGGACGGACGGCCGGTGGTAATCCTGCACGGCGGACCAGGCGGTGCCACTAATCCGACCATGCGAAGGTTCTTCGATCCCGGCAAATGGCGCATGGCGCTGTTCGATCAACGCGGGTGCGGTCGTTCGCACCCCAATGCGTCGCTGGACGACAATACGACCTGGACGCTGGTGGCGGATATCGAGCGGCTACGGGTCCATCTTGGCATCGAACGCTGGACGGTTTTCGGTGGCTCCTGGGGCTCAACCCTGGCCCTCACCTATGCGATCACCCACGCGGAGCGGGTTGATGCCCTGATCCTGCGTGGGGTGTTCTTACTGACCCAGAAGGAACTGGCCTGGTTCTACCAAGACGGGGCCAGCATGATGTTCCCTGACGCATGGGAACGGTTTCTGGCCCCCATTCCGGTCGCTGAGCAGGGGGACATGATCGGGGCCTATCATCGGCGCCTGACCCACCCCGACCGTAAGATTCAAGCCCAGGCCGCGGCCGCCTGGAGCCAATGGGAGGGTGACACGATCTCGCTGCGGGGGCCTGAAGCGCGGCCGACCAAGTTCAATGAAGTCGACTTCGCCATCGCGTTTGCGCGCATTGAATGCCACTTCTTTGCCAACAAGGGCTTCTTCCCAGAGGAAGGCTGGATCCTGAAAAACATCCATAAGATTCAGGGCATACCGGGATGGATCGTTCAGGGTAGGTTCGATGTGGTGACGCCGATGAGCAGCGCCTGGGCTCTGCACAAGGCCTGGCCCGACGCACATTTCAACGTGATCTGGGACGCCGGCCACGCCTCGACCGAGCCGGGCATCACCGACGCCCTGGTCCGGGCCGGCGACGCGGCGCTTCACGGTCTCGCACGATAAAACCGGGTGTGCATCTAGGACTTGGCGCTAAAATCACTAGCCGTGCGGACCAATAGGACCGAATGATCCTTACGGATTGGATCCCGGGCTCTGAACGAGGCAGATGAACCCTCGGGACACGCCCGAGGGTAAAGCCAGAACGATCTAGAACGGAATTTCGTCGTCCAGGTCGGCCGAGAAGCTCTCACTTGGACCGCTCTTTTTGGCCGGTGCCCCGCCGCCAAAACCATAGCCACCCTCGTCCCGATCGGACGCACCGCCACCGTCATTCCGGCCACCCAGCATCGTCAATTCACCGCGGAATTTCTGCAGCACGATCTCGGTCGAGTATTTTTCCACCCCGGCGTTGTCCGTCCATTTGCGCGTCGACAGCTGGCCTTCGACATAGATGGTCGAGCCTTTTTTCAGATAGCTCTCAGCCACCTTGACGAGATTGTCGTTGAAAATGACGATCCGGTGCCACTCCGTCTTTTCCTTTTTCTCGCCTGAGGTGCGGTCACGCCAGCTCTCGGAGGTGGCCAGAGTCAGGTTACAAACCCGATCTCCGCTGGTCAGGGTGCGAATTTCCGGGTCCTTGCCCAGGTTCCCCACCAGAATGACTTTGTTGACGCTACCGGCCATACCGTTCTCCCTTGCTCGCCCGACGACCCATCGCGCCAGAATCTGTGAGAGAGCCTAGAGAAGCCCAAGTCACGACGCATTAAAGTTCTGCCTTTGTTCCACATAAAGACTGTGGATGAAACGAACGACCAATAACGAGACCTA
>CANKEA010000147.1 GCA_947480815.1 Caulobacterales bacterium
AGCCTTCGATGAAGTAGAACAAATTGTGTTTGGCGTCGCCTGCGCCGAGTTTTTCTCCCTCGTTCAGCCAATGGAGCGAGCTGACGACATTCTTCGCACCGGCTAGCTTCTCATTAAGGATTTCCTTGAAATCGCCGTGCGCGGTGTGTTCGCGGGGAATGGAGTTGGTGTCGATAAAAGTAAGGCTCATGGATTCGATCTTTCCGCTGATAGTGCCGAATTAGGACTGGACCCAGACGCCGCCTTCGACCCGGTTCCAGACCAAGTCTTCAGGTGTACCGTCGAGTATCGAGGTCACGAAGCGGTTAGGAGCTTGGAACTCGAAGTAAAACAGGGGCTCGCCCTTGGACGCGCTTAGGCGGTGCTTCTCTTCGGCCGGAATGAACACCATGGTGCCTGGTTCCACGTCCTGCACGCCGTCTTCCGAGGTCACTGTGCCGTGGCCGTTGATGATGAAGTAGAAGTGCTCGCAGTTCTCATGCATGTGGTATGGCGATTTGGCCCCCGCATCATAATGCATGACGCCAGCCAGCATGTTGTCGGTATTCGCCAGTTCCTTGTTGACGAAGAAGATCCGCTCGCGACCGCCGCTTGCACCCAGCATCCTCGGCAGCGTTTTCTCGTCGAATATGTAGGCCATTCATTCTCTCTCATCGATGGGAGAAGCTACCTGGCGAGAAATTGCCTAAGCTTCCAGATTTCGAAGACACCTAACGACTCGACGCCAGGTTCACAATCCGCAGGGCGAATTTTTCCAAGCAATAGGAATTTTTTTCAGGAGTCCGGTGTGCCTAAGCCTCAAAGCTTTCTAGGGTCTTGGGCGCGACCAGCGCTTGTGGTACTCGGCTGGGTCGCAGCCCATATGACCATCATTGCCTTGAGCCGGCGGGCCTGGATCTCATCGAATAGTCAAGCGACCTCTTCGTGGGTGAGAGACCCCGTCGGCGGCGGAACGTCATGGTGCTATCGACACCTATTGGTGTTTATAGATCATCTGGACTGAATCTGTGCGGAGATTTCCGCTGAGCCTTAGACGGGTTAAGCCAGACTGGCCCGTTTGAGCGTGGGCCCATGAGGATAGGGCGGGGAACAGCAGGACCAGCTGGCTCCTTCGAAGTGGAGCTTGTCAGAAATTCGCTCTTGGTATCGGACAAACGTTAGGGCGCTGCGACGCCAATGTTTATAATGCCTATGCGATCAATAGCGGCAGAAATCATGTCGCCCGGCGCGATCGGCCCCACGCCTTCCGGGGTTCCAGTAAGAAGTATGTCGCCAGGCTCCAGCGTATAGAACGTGGAGGCGTATTCAATCAGGGCCGGAACGGACAGGATCAGGTCGCGTGTATTGGCGTCCTGACGCGGCTGGCCATTAACGCTGAGCGACAGGTTCGCATCGCCCGGATCACCAAACTCTTCAGGCGTGACAATCCAGGGCCCGATCACGGTGTAGGTGTCGATTGATTTGCGAAAGCTTCGCTCTTCAGGTCCGCGTAAGGTTATGTCTAGGCCGATACTGTAGCCCGCTACGTGATCCAATGCTTTCTCGCGGGTGACGCGGTTGGCGCGTTTCCCAATCACGACCGCAAGTTCGACTTCATGGTCCGTGCGCCTATTGGGAAAGCGCAGATTGATTTGGTCGGCGGGGCCGATCAAAGAGCTGGGAGCCTTGAGGAAGAGGCCAATTCGCTGAATTTCTTCAATCCGTACGCCGTGATGGATTTCCGAGCTCTGCTTCACCTCGATCAAATGGTTGATGTAGTTCACGGGCGCGGCGACGATCTTGCCCGGTCGGGGAACAGGCGACAGTAGGCGAACTGCAGACAGCAACTGTGCGGGCGCCCGGGCCGCATGGTCCGTTATTGCGGGCGTCAAGCGCACCAGTTCGGTGAACAGTGCTCCAGAAGCGGCGGCGGGTGCCAGCACAGGGGAAACGTCCCACAATTGCTCGCCTTGAACCAGTCCATAGCGGCCATCATTGAATCGGCACAGCTTCATGGAATTTTTATGGGCATTTTCAGGGTGTCCGAGCCGAGGGTGAGTTCGGCAACATCCGCTGCCGCGCTATTCTTGCGCAGTATAGCCACTACCACGTCGAGGTACTGCTGATCGGTCAGCGAGCCGGTTTGGCCGGGCGGCATCTTGTCATGGATATAGTCGAACAGGTCGCTGACCGGTTTGCCCGACCATCCGAATTTGAACTCTGGGCCCGCCAGACTGGGTGTACCGGCTCCGCCGTACATGTCTTCCCCGTGGCACTGGGCGCAGCGCTCACCGAAGGCTGCAGCACCACGACTTTCTTGGGCGGTAGGTTGAATCGCGGCTGGCTGTGTCTGTCCCGCTGCGGGCGCTGTGAGCGCCCATACGGCTATCAACGCAGGTATGACGATATCTTCGCGGATCATGCCCCCCCACTCATGCACGTCAAACGCCAAGGTGCACTAACTATTAGACACTCAATTAAACTCACATTACAAAATTCCTCAACGATTGGGAGGAAAAAGGCATGGTGCGATATCCGCTGTTGGCACTTTCTGCGCTGCTGCTTCACACCGCTGTGCAAGCCTCGGAGGTGCCCTTCCGCCCCGTTACCGACAAAATGCTGCAGGCCCCTGCTGGCGATGACTGGCTGATGTGGCGCGGAAACTTGGCCGCGTGGGGCTATAGCCCGCTCAAGCAGGTCAATTCAAAAAACGTCTCGCAATTGCAGTTGGTGTGGTCGCGCGGGACAACCGCGGGCCGCCAGGAGGGCACGCCGCTGATCCATGACGGGATCATGTACTTCCCTGAGCCGACCGACGCGATCGCGGCCATCGACGCCGTGAGCGGCGACCTTCTTTGGGAATACAAGCGCAAAATACCGGACGATATCCGCAACTACGTCCGCAACATCGATGATCATCGCAGTATCGCCATCTATGATAACCTGATTATAGGCAACACGGTCGATGATCATGTGGTGGCGCTTGACGCCAAGACCGGCAAGGTGGTGTGGGAAACCCCCATTGCTGACTATCATGTCCACCCAGCTTTGCAGAGCTCCGGGCCAATCGTCGCCAACGGCAAGGTGATTTCCACCCGCGGCTGTGATCCGCGCGGCGGACCTTTAGCGTGCGTGATCACTGCGCACGACGCCAAAACCGGAAAGGAGCTATGGCGGTTCCACACGATTCCGTCCCCCGGAGAGCCGGGCTACGATAGCTGGGGCAATGTGCCCTACGAAAGTCGCTGGCATGTCGGTGCCTGGATGACGCCCAGTTATGATCCCGACACCAATCTAATTTACGTTGGCACCTCGGTGACGTCGCCTGCCCCCAAGTTCGCTCTCGACGGAAACGACAAGGAATACCTCTACAACAATTCGACCCTGGCCATCGACGCCACAACAGGAAAGTTGGCGTGGTACTATCAGCACGTGGTTGATCACTGGGATATGGATCACACTATGGAGCGTATGATCGTCGATACGGCGGTCGCACCCGACGCCAAGGAGGTGGCCTGGATCAATCCCCGGCTCAAGCCCGGCGAGAAGCGCCGGGTGGTCACCGGTATTCCGGGTAAGACGGGCATCATCTACACATTGGATGCTAAGACTGGAGAGTTCCTCTGGGGCCGCCCTACCATTCGCCAGAATGTGGTTGAGAAGATTGATGGTGCGACGGGGAAGGTTACCGTCAATCCTGACGCAATGTTCAACAAGGTCGGCGAAAGCCACTATATCTGCCCCACCCCTGCTGGCGGCCGAAATTGGCCGGCCGGTGCCTATAGTCCCGTGACCGGGCTGATGTATTTTCCGATGCAGAATACCTGCCAGACCATGACTGCCGTGCTTGACCGACCCAGCCTGGCATCGGCTTACGGCATACGTGGGGAGCCAGAATTGCCGAAGGGCGAGACGAATCTCGGCACGGTTCAGGCCTATTCGGCGGCCACGGGCAAGGCGGCATGGAAATACGATCAGCGCGCAGGAGTCTTTTCTTTAGTTGCCACGGGCGGTGGGTTGATCTTCGTCGGCGATTTGGCGGGACGATTCCGCGCCCTGGATCACACAAGCGGCAAGATTTTGTGGGAAGTAAACCTTGGTTCAGCGGTGAGTGGCTTTCCGGTTACCTATGCGGTCGGCGGGCGCCAGTACATAGTCGCGTCCACGGGGGGCTCCAATCCTGTGTCACTCAATTCCTTGACCCCAGAGGTCAAGTCGCGCGTCGACAACAACATATTCGTCTTCGCCCTGCCGCCGGGCGTTCATTGACTGGCCCGTCATGCCAATCCACTAACGCAAGGGGAGGATTCGGAGATGAATGCGAAGGTGTCGCTACTTGGCAGCGGCGTTCTCATTCTCGCCACGGCCGGCGGCGCGCCCGCCTAAGGCACTTGCGTC
>CANKEA010000148.1 GCA_947480815.1 Caulobacterales bacterium
AGACCAGGACGCCTTCGCCTTGCGCAGCCAGCAGCGCGCTGCTGCCGCCCAGGCCAGCGGCCGCTTCGCCGCCGAGATCGTTGCTGTGGAGATTCCGCAGAAGAAAGGCGCTCCGATCCAGGTGAACGTGGACGAACATCCTCGCGCCACCACGCTCGAAGCGCTCGCCGCGCTAAGGCCCGTTATGAAGCCAACTGGCACTGTGACCGCCGGCAATGCCTCAGGCCTGAATGATGGTGCGGCGGCGATGGTCGTCGCCTCAGAAGCGGCCGTCAAAAGGTTCGGCCTGACACCGCGCGCACGGGTCGTTGGGGCCGGAGCGGCCGGTGTGCCGCCGCGCATCATGGGCATCGGCCCAGCGCCCGCCAGCGAGAAGCTGCTGCATCGCCTGGGCCTGACCGTTGGTCAGATGGACGTGATTGAGCTCAATGAAGCCTTTGCCGCCCAGGCCCTGGCAACGCTGCGCCAGTTGGGCGTCGCTGACGACGCCGAGCACGTCAATCCCAACGGCGGTGCCATCGCCCTGGGCCACCCGCTGGGCATGAGCGGTGCTCGGATGGCGCTCAGCGCCGTCGAGGAACTGCACCGGCGGGGTGGGCGTTATGGCCTTGCCACCATGTGTATCGGCGTTGGCCAAGGCTTCGCCTGCGTGATCGAGCGGGTCTAGCGTGGCAGGCGTCGGCTCCACCCTACCGCCCAGCGCCGTTATCGCTGTCATCGGCGCCGGCCGCATGGGGGCCGGAATCGCCGCTGTTGCTGCCGGCGTACACCACCGTGTGATGCTGTATGACGCTGTAGAGGGCGCTGCGGCGCGTGGGCGTGACGGCGTTGCCGCTGACTGGGCGGCGCTGGTCGCGCGCGGCAAACTGTCGGAAGCAGATGCCGCGCGGCGACTTTCGCGGATCGAGGTCGTGACCGACCTTAGTGGTCTTACCCCCGCGGATCTTGTCATCGAGGCGATTATCGAGGACATGGCCATCAAGGCATCGCTGTTCCGTCACCTGGAGGCGATCGTCGGCGACGGCACCATCTTGACCACCAATACCTCATCGCTGTCGGTAACGGCGCTGGCCGGCGGGATGAAGCAGGCACGCCGTTTCGCCGGGTTCCACTTCTTCAACCCCGCACCCGTGATGCCCCTGGTGGAAGTCATCGGCACCTCGGCGACCGATCCGGCCATTGTTGCAACCTTGGTCGAGACCGCGCGGGCCTGGGGCAAGTCGCCGGTGTGCTGCGCCGCCACGCCAGGGTTCATCGTCAACCGTGTGGCCCGGCCGTTCTATGCAGAGTCGATGCGCTTGCTGGCCGAACAGGCCGCTGACGTAGCCACCCTGGATGCCGTGATGCGTGGCAGTGGGCTGTTCCGCATGGGCGCATTCGAACTGACCGATATGATCGGCCATGACGTGAATTTCGCCGTGACCAAGTCGGTCTACGAGGCGTTCTTTCAGGATCCACGCTATCGGCCATCGCTGGTGCAGCAGGCGCTCGTCGAGAGCGGTGCGCTCGGTCGCAAGAGTGGGCGCGGATTCTATGACTATGCGGCTGGTGCCAAGCCGCCGCTGGCTAAAGACTTACCGGTCGGCCCGCGTCTTGACCGGATCGTGGTGCGGGGTGATCTAGGCCCGGCCACAGCGCTGGCGGATCTTGCTAAGGCCAATGGCATTATCGTCGAATCTGCGGCTGGCGATGGGGTGATCGAATTCGCAGGCCTCACCCTGGCCCTGACCGATGGCCGCACCGCCACCGAGCGCAGCACGGATGAAACACCGGTTGTGCTGTTCGATTATTCGCCTGACTTCGCCGCCGCCTCACGCATCGCCATAGCCGCGCCAGATGGCGCAGCGGCGGACGTCGTCGCGCAGGCCGCCGGCTTTTTCCAGGCCCTGGGCAAGGCGGTATCGCGGCTCGACGATGTGCCAGGCCTTCTGGTGATGCGCACGGTGGCGATGCTGGTCAACGAGGCGCTCGACGTCGTGCATCAGGCTGTTGCAAGCGCAGCAGACGTCGATGTCGCCATGATCAAAGGCGCGGGCTACCCGAGCGGCCCACTGGCCATGGGCAAGGCTGTTGGCGCGATACGGCTGCTGGCCGTGCTTGAGACCCTGGCGCGGGCCTATCCGGAAGGCCGCTACCGGCCATCACCCCTTCTACGCCGCGCCGCTGCCACGCCGTCGGCAGGCGCGTCGTGGGTCTGACCTTAGGGGATCACGGGCCAGACCCTTCGCTCGACTGAGGCCTCACCGGGCGTTCATAGCCGCAGCCTGAGACATGGGGCGACGAGGTCTCGCCGCCCCATGAAAACTTAGACGCTGTAGGAGATAGTTGCCTGAGCGCTCCGTGGCCTTTCGGGCAACACCACCGTGCTGCCGAACAATTCGGTGAAGCCGTGCCAGAAATTCGAACAGCTTAGCGGGCTGAAGACAGCCCTTTCCGCCGCTGGCCGCTTATGACGGTTCACCCGCGGCAATGGTGCGCCACGCATAAAGTCGTGCCTTAGCGCATGGTCGGGATGATGAAGCTCTGGTCTGTAACGGCCCCGCCCTTGGGCCAGCGTTGGGTAACGGTCTTGGCGCGTGTGTAGAACCGCACCCCGTCCATACCGTACTGGTTAAGGTCGCCGAACCCAGAACGCTTCCAGCCGCCAAAGCTATGATAGGCCACGGGCACGGGTATGGGCACATTGATGCCGACCATACCCACCTCGACCTGTTCGGCGAATTCTCGGGCAGCGTCGCCGTTGCGGGTGAATATCGCTACGCCGTTGCCGTATTGGTGCTGGCTCGGCCAAGATAGCGCCTCTTCGAAACTGTCGGCGCGCATTATCTGCAGCACCGGCCCGAAAATCTCGTCCTGGTAGCTCTTCATGTCCGGCCGTACATGGTCGAACAGGGTTGGGCCGACGAAGAAGCCGTCTTCATGGCCCGGCAAGGTGAATCCGCGTCCGTCCAGCACCAGGTCGGCCCCCTCGTCGATTCCCATCTGGATGTAGTCTTCGATGCGGGCCTTGTGTGCGGCACTGACGACCGGCCCGAAGTGGGCTTCCTCGTCCGACGAGATCCCCACACGCAGCTTGCCGATTGCCTCGATCAACTTTTCACGCATGATGTCGGCCGTCTTGTCGCCCACCGCCACCACGACCGGCAGGGCCATGCAGCGCTCGCCGGCCGAGCCATAGGCCGCGCCCATGATGTCGGCCACCGCCTGGTCGAAATCGGCGTCGGGCAAGATAATGCCGTGGTTCTTGGCCCCGCCCATACACTGCATGCGTTTGCCGGCCGCCGCGCCGCGCGCATAGACCTGTTGGGCAATGTCGGAACTGCCCACGAAGCTGACCGCCTTGACGTCCTTGTGGTCGAGCAAGGCATCGACCGCCGTCTTGTCGCCATGCAGCACATTGAAAATGCCGGCGGGCAGTCCCGCCTCCATCAGCAGTTCGCCCAGCCTTACCGGCACGGAAGGATCGCGTTCGCTTGGCTTCAGGATGAACGCATTGCCACAGGCGATCGCCGGGCCGCACATCCACATCGGTATCATGGCCGGGAAGTTGAACGGCGTGATCCCCGCCACAACCCCCAGCGGTTGGCGCAGGGAATACACATCAATCCCAGGGCCGGCCCCGGCGGTGTATTCGCCCTTCATCAGGTGCGGGATGCCGCAGGCGAACTCGATCACCTCCAGCCCGCGCTGGATGTCGCCTTTGGAGTCGGCCACGACCTTGCCGTGCTCGGACGACAAAAGCTCGGCTAGGGACTGAAGGTCTCGTTCCAGAAGGCGTTTGAACTCGAACATCACCCGCGCCCGGCGCTGTGGGTTGGTGGCGGCCCAACCGATCTGGGCCGCGACAGCATTGGCGACGCAGGCGTTGACTTCAGCATCTGATGCCAGCGGTGCCCGGGCCTGAACCTGGCCAGTGCTGGGGTTGAACACATCGCTGAAACGTTCTGAAGCGCCCCTCACGGCTTGGCCGCCGATGAAGTGAGTGATCTCGCGCATCTGGGTTTCCTTCCTTTTGCCGCCAGAGCCATACATAGGCAGAGATTGAGAGATCGTCTCTGTTCGTCCCGCGCCGCTATTGGCCCAGTCCTAGCCCCGGCGCCACTTGTGCGCTGACCATCCCACGGAAACCGCAGGGTGCGCGATGTGGGAAGGGCGGCATGGGGCTGTTTGGGCCCTGATGAATAGCTGGACTTTCCCCGGGGTGCTGACAGTATAACGCCAACATTTCTCCGGTTGCGGCCATAAGCAGGTTGGCGACGGGGAAAAGGTAATGCGTCCAATCTCGTTCAAGCGTCATCGCTTTCCACCCGATGTGATCCGTTATGCGGTGTGGCTGTATTTCCGG
>CANKEA010000149.1 GCA_947480815.1 Caulobacterales bacterium
CAGGCCTGAGTGTCGCGACCTATACTTCGGTCCCATTCGGTAATGGGACCATGCTGGTTCTCGGCTTCCCGATGGGCTTCTTCGGCGCCGGCGTCTTCAGCGGAATGGGCGCGTTCTACACTGAGCAGTTCCCCACCCATGTCCGCGGCGTAGGCCAGGGTTTCGCATATAACCTAGGGCGCGCCATCGGTGCCTTTTTCCCGGCCATGGTTGGGTTCCTGTCCGGTCGCATGGGGCTCGGCGTCGCAATCGGCGTGTTCGCCTTCAGCGCCTACGCCCTGATGGCCGTGGCCGCATTCATGCTTCCTGAAACCAAGGGCAAGGCGCTCGATAGCGGCCTCGCCTTCCCTGAATCTGAGCGGAACGCCTGACATGAAGATTGTTCGCCGCAGCGACGCCCCGCCCTACGTCCCGCCGAAACATATTGGCGTGGACGCCTTCCGCCTGCAGGGATCGCCCGTTTCCAGCCCCAGCTTCTGCGGCGTCGGACTGTCTTTCTATGAGCCCGGCGGGCGAGCGGAAATGGACGCAGGACCGACGGAGAAACTCTACGTCCTGTTGGAAGGTAGCCTCACGGTCAGCCTGGCATCCGGCGAAACAGCCATGCTAGAGGTTTACGATAGCTGCCTGATCGAACCCAACGAAATGCGGGCGGTCGAGAATCGAACAGATCGCCAAGCCGTCTTGCTGGTCATCACGCCACCGCCCGCCACGTAAACAATACGTCAACCACACATCCCTGAGCGTTCCCGAGGTCGCATGGCGAAAAAATCTAATCCCGAACGTGCACCTAAGGCACTGATCAACGACGACATCGGCGAGGCGAAGCGGCTGGAGATGTACCGGCTGCAGGTCACAATCCGTGAAGCCGAGCAACGCGCGAATGACCTGTTCTTCCAAAACATGATCAAGGGGACCAGCCACCTTTCCCTCGGTCAGGAAGGCATTGCCGCGGGCGTTGCCGCAGCCATGCAGCCCGACGACAAGACCTTCTGCACCTACCGAGGCCACGCCCACACCCTGGCCCGCGGCGTACCGGTCGAGAAGGTGCTCGGAGAACTGATGGGCCGCGATAATGGCCTGATGCGGGGCAAAGGTGGCTCTATGCACCTGACCTCGGTCGAGCATGGGGTGATGGGATCCTACGCCATCATTGGCGCGCATCTGCCGATCGCCTGTGGGTCTGCTTGGCGGTCGCAATACAAGAATGCCGGTGACGTCACCGTCGTGTTCTTCGGCGACGGAACGACAAACATCGGGGCGTTCCACGAAGCGCTAAATTTCGCGGTCATCTGGAAACTGCCGGTGATCTTCGTCTGCGAGAATAACCTCTATATGGAATACACCTTGAATTCCGACGTCACCGCCGTCGAGCATCCGGCTGCCGACCGCGCCGCAGCCTACGGCCTGCCGCGGATCCTGATCGATGGAAATGACGCGGATATTGTGTTCCGCACCATGCGTGACGCATTCTCCAAGGCTCGCGCCGGCGACGGGCCAACGCTAGTTGAAGCCTTAACCTACCGCCATTCGGGCCACTCACGCGCTGATCCGGCCAAGTATCGCCCCGAGGGTGAGCTGGAATATTGGAAGGAACACAAGGATCCTATCAAGATCTACAAGGATCGTTTGAGGTCCTTCGGTGTCAGCGATGCTCAAATGCAAGACATCGACACTGAAGTTATGCAGGTGATCGACGACGCAACCGAGGCCTGCAAAGCAGCGCCCACCACGTCCGTGGATATCCTTTTCACCGACGTTTACGCAGATGGAGGCTGGGCATGGCGGAACTAACTTATCGCGACGCCGTCGCGCGGGGCATAGCCCAAGAAATGGAGCGCGACGAAGACGTCGTGTTCTTAGGGGAAGATGTCGCCGCCGCCGGAGGCGTCTTCAAGGCCACGGTCGGACTGCTCGATAAATTCGGGCCGCTGCGCGTTCGCGACACGCCGATCTCTGAACAGGCCATCCTGGGCGCCGCGATGGGTGCCGCCATGACCGGATTGAAGCCGATCGCAGAGATCATGTTCGCCGACTTTCTGGCGGTATGTTTTGACTATGTCGCCAACGAGTTGCCCAAGGCCCGCTACATGACCAACGGGCAGGTCGGAGTGCCATTAGTGATCCGCTTCGGCGGCGGTGGCGGCCTGCGCTTTGGCGCCCAGCACAGCCAGTGCGTTGAGAACTGGTGCATGCAGTTTCCGGGCCTGAAAGTCGTTTCACCATCTTCGCCGGTGGATGTGATCGGGCTTATGGCCGCTGCGGTCCGCGATCCAGACCCCGTCATGTTTATGGAGCACAAGGCCCTCTACGCCATTAAGGGAGAGGTGCCCGACGGTGAGATTGTCGACACCCTCGGCACTGCCAAAATCCTGCGCCACGGCACGGATTGTACCGTCGTCGCGCTTGGTCTGATGGTGCATCGCGCCCTCGCCGCCGCAGAACGGCTGGCGGCTGAGTTTGGTATATCCTGCGAAGTGGTCGATGTACGGTCTTTGGTACCGCTGGATACGCAGACCATTCTTGGATCCGTCACCAAGACCGGTCGTGTGTTCACCGTGGAGGAGAATCCTCGAGTTTTAGGCTGGGGTGCCGAGATCATGTCGATCATCTGCGACGAAGCCTTTTATGACCTGGATGGTCCGCCAATCCGCATCACCAGTCCGCACATTCCGTTGCCGGCCGCAGACCTCCTGGAAGACATGGTCATTCCAAGCGTCGAGCGCGTCGTCGAAACCATCCGCAGATCTATGGCGGCCTGAGGCACGGTATGTACGATAACCTGCTTGCTGGTGTTTCAACCGACCTATGGATCAATGGTCAGTGGCGTCCTGCGTCGGACGGCGGTCGGTTCGACGTCGAGGACCCAGCCACAGAACAGACCATCGTCTCCGTTGCCTCTGCCACGGTCGATGACTGCTTAGGGGCCGTCGATGCCGCCCAAAAAGCCTTTGGGCTCTGGGCGGCCAAGTCGCCCCGCGAGCGCGGCGAAATCCTGCGTCGGTGTTACGAGATCATGATCCGCGAGAAGGAACGGCTCGCCAAGATCATCACGCTTGAGAACGGCAAGGGCTTAGAAGACTCCAGGGCAGAAGCCGCATACGCGGCGGAGTTCTTCCGCTGGAACGCGGAAGAAGCCGTGCGGGTGATCGGTCAAACATCAATGTCGCCATCCTCAGGCGCGCGGATTCTGACGAGCTACAAGCCAGCGGGTGTTTCGCTGCTTGTGACGCCTTGGAACTTCCCTGCCGCAATGGCCACCCGAAAGATTGGGCCGGCCTTGGCGGCGGGCTGCTCAGTGGTGATCAAACCAGCTTCGGCCACGCCCCTGACCATGCTGGCCCTCATGCCTATCCTGGAAGAGGCTGGCGTTCCCGCTGGCGTCGTGAACGTAGTGCCGTCCATGCAGTCGGGCAAGGTTGTGTCAGCCATGCTGGCGGACATTCGGGTTCGAGTGATCTCGTTCACGGGCTCAACCCAAGTCGGGCGCGTTTTGCTACGGGAAGCCGCACACAACGTGGTCAAACCGTCTATGGAACTTGGCGGAAACGCACCGTTCATCGTCTTCGAAGACGCCGATATTGATGCGGCAGTCGAGGGCGCGATGATCGCCAAGATGCGCAACATGGGCGAAGCCTGTACCGCGGCCAACCGCTTTTATGTCCACGAGCAGGTCGCTGATGCGTTCAGCGCCAAAATGACTGGCCGGATGGCAGCACTGAAAATGGGCAACGGCTTGACAGAAGGTATTGCGGTTGGCCCCCTCGTAAACAAGGCGACGCGTGACAAGGTCGAAAGCCTGGTCAACGATGCCGTCGCAAAGGGTGCAAAGGTCACGACGGGCGGCACAAGAGCCAGCGGTCCAGGCTACTTCTATCCGCCCACCGTACTGACGGATGTTCCAGACACGGCCGACCTCGTTTGGGAGGAAATATTTGGTCCTGTCGCTGCAATTCAAACGTTCCGCGACGAAGAACTGATGATCGAGCAGTGCAACAAGAGCGAGTACGGTCTGGCTTCGTATATCTACACACGCGATATCGGTCGCGGCATGCGGGTGGCGAACCGGCTTGAAACCGGCATGGTTGGATTGAACCGCGGGATCGTCTCCGACCCCGCTGCGCCATTCGGCGGAGTTAAACAGAGCGGCCTTGGCCGTGAAGGCTCCAAGGAAGGCGTGCTAGAATACCTAGAAACCCAATATGTCTCGGTCGGCTGGTAGAGGGCAAAGTACGATGGACGTCCTTATGCCGCAGCTTGGCGAAACCGTCGCCGAAGGCAAGCTAACCAAATGGCTGAAAAAGGTCGGCGACGTCGTCGCCGCCGGCGAACTCCTATTTGAG
>CANKEA010000150.1 GCA_947480815.1 Caulobacterales bacterium
ATTCCGGTGTCAGGAGCGGCAGGACGTACGGCAACCCGCACATGGGCACCGCTGTGTAAGCCAACGCCGGCGAAGATCACTGGCCCTGCGACTGTCTGCTGCTTATCGACCGACAAGGGGCAACCTCAATTCTGTAGCTAAGTCATCTAGGGCCTATGCTGCAGCGCGACAAAACAACCCTTGTTGCGGATTGTTTCGCCAATAGCGAAAGCGACTTGACGGTTAATTTCGCCTTAACGGCGAGCCTATTTCCGTGCCGATTTAGCCGGAATACCTCAGTTTGCAAGGCGGCGCAGGAACGACGGAATTTCGAGGTCTTCGCCCTCTTGCGCCCGGGCATCTTCCATGGGCTCAGCCGCTACAGCCATCCGCCCGTTGACCACTGCGCGGGCCTGCGGCGGCGGTGCCGAAGGCTGAGGCGGAGCGTCATAACGCGGCCGGCCGCCGCCAAACATGCCGAAGAAACGACCCTTCTGCGGCCGGTCTTCCTCGTAATGCATATCAACGAAGAGAGAATCTTGGTCCTCAACCGACGGATCAACGATAAGAGCAACCGGCCGAACATCGTCAACCGGCTGAGGCATTTCAAAGCCGAGGTCGGCTTGGGCTTCGCTTTCGATCGGCTCCGCAGTTTCATAATGATCTGATCGCGCTGCGCTCACGCCGACCGAAGGCTGATTGTCGCTTAGACCGAGCCCTCGCTGTTCGTCGTCAGCAGATTCCGGCGCGTCATAGACTGAAAGGTCCGGCTGGCGCGGCTCCACAATCAGAGGCGCAGGGGCCGAAACACGAGCCGACGTATGCTTGGGTTGAATGGCTGCGATCGCTGCGCCATCCATACCGGTTGCCACCACGGAAACCCGGATCATGCCGTCCAGGCTAGGATCGAACGCCGCACCAAAGATAATGTTGGCTTCAGGGTCGACTTGGTCGGAAATGGCGTTGGCCGCCTCATCGACTTCCAGCAAGGTCATGTCCAGGCCGCCGGTCACATTGACCAGAACGGCCTTGGCACCCTTAAGCGAGACTTCATCGAGCAGCGGGTTTTGGATGGCGTTCTCGGCGGCGCGCAGAGCGCGGTCTTCGCCCGTGGCCTCGCCGGTGCCCATCATGGCTTTGCCCATTTCCGTCATCACCGTACGAACGTCGGCGAAGTCGAGATTGATCAGGCCGGGCAGCACCATCAGGTCAGTGATGGAACGCACCCCCGAATGCAGCACCTGATCGGCCATGCCGAAGGCCTCGGCAAAGGTGGTGCGCTCATTGGCTAGGCGGAACAGGTTCTGGTTCGGGATAACGATCAGAGTGTCCACATAGCGCTGAAGTTCGGCGATACCGGCGTCGGCCAGCCGCATGCGGTGGCGGCCTTCAAAATGGAACGGCTTGGTCACCACGCCCACGGTTAGGATGCCGCGTTCACGCGCGGCCTTGGCGATGATAGGTGCAGCGCCCGTGCCGGTGCCCCCGCCCATGCCGGCGGTGATGAACACCATATGCGCCCCGTCCAGATGCTCGCCGATTTCGGGGAAGCTTTCTTCGGCCGCGCTCATGCCCACCTCCGGGTGCGCACCGGCACCCAGGCCCTGCGTCACCTGCACGCCTAATTGAATGCGGCGTTCGGTCTTGGAGAACTGCAGCTGTTGCGCGTCGGTATTGCCAACAACGAATTCGACCCCCTCGAGACCGGCCTCGATCATGTTGTTGACGGCATTACCGCCGGCACCGCCAACGCCGAAAACGACGATACGCGGCTTCAGTTCAGTTGCGCGAGGCGCCGAGAGCGATATAGCCATGAGTCAAACCTTCCGACCGTTTCCGTCCAATGCCCTTGGCGACCCGACGCCAAAACCAAATCATGGAGGTTCAGTTAACTATTGATCCGCCATCGTTAATTGACAGTTAACCGCATACCGTGAGTCGTGCCGTCGTCGACCTGGGTTGTGGACGGTTTGGTGACGGTTTAGCGCCACACCTGTGGGTTAACCGCCGGGACGGTTACAGATTTTCGCGCAACCAGGCGGCAACCTGGCTCACTGGATTGCCCGCGGCGCCTTCAGTGGAGCGGATGGCCCGACCATTCAGGCTGCCAGAAGCCGTTTCGCGTGGGCCGAAGGCAGCGCGGTGCAGCACCCCGGTTGCGGCGCAGAATGCCGGCCCGGATGCAGAATCGGCCAAGTGCGGCGCGCGCCGCGGGCGACCCAGCCGCACCGGGCGATCGAAAACGCGCACTGCCGTTTCTCTAGCGCCCACGAGCTGGCTTGCACCGCCAGTCAGAATGATGCCCGCCCCCGGCGCCATTGGCGCTCCGGAGGCTTTGAGTCGATCGCGCAGAAGCTCCAGGGTCTCTTCCACGCGCGGGGCGATGATGCCCTTCAGGAGCGAGCGCGGCGCGGTGACCGGCCCGGCGCCCGGGTCATCACCGCGTGGCGGGGCCTCGATCATCTCGCGGTCTTCATTGGTGCTGGCGATGGCCGAGCCATAAAGGGTCTTGAGACGCTCGGCACCCGTAATCGAGGTCTGGAAACCGCGCGCAATGTCCTGCGTAACGTGGCTGCCGCCGACGGCCAGGCTGTCGATATGGACCAGGCTCCCGCCCGCGAAAACCGCCGCCGAGGTCGAACCACCGCCCATGTCGATGCAGATAGCACCCAGATCCATCTCGTCGTTTTCAAGTGCCGACAGGGCCGAGACAAAGGGAGCGGCGACCACGCCTTCGAAGGCCAGGTGCGCCCGCTCAACGCAATGGCCTAGGGTGCGGAAAATGCTCTCGTTCATATGCACAACGAGAAGTTCTAGTCCCAACACCTTGCCGAACATCGCGCGTGGGTCGCGGATGCCACGCTGGGCGTCGACCGACCAGGCCACTGGCAAGAGATGGATCACCCGCCGGCCGTTCAGCCGCACCTGGGCCAAAGCAACGCCCAAGGCCCGCGATAGGTCGGGGTCTGAGATCGGCCGCGCGCCGAGCGAAACCTGCGCGCGCGCACGAAGGCTGGCCATCTGCCCGAGGCTGCAGGACACGGTAACGCCCTGAACGCTCAGGCCGGCGACGGTCTCAGCCCGCTCGACCGCCAGGGCGATAGACTCAATGGCGGCGTCCAGATCGACGACCGCACCGCCACGCACCCCGTGCGACTGCACATAGCCCACGCCGCAAGCGTTCAAGGTCCTATCGGCCTTGTTCACACCGTCAGACTTCATAATGAAACAGGCGACCTTACTGGCACCCAGATCGACCGCCGCCGTCACCGGCGTGCGCGCCAAAGCACTCTTGAGGCCATCACGGCGAGCGGGGGCGCGGGTAAGCACATCGGTCATGGTTTTACTCAGGCCCCTTTTTCGGCGGCGGGGGCATTAGAAGTGGCAGGATCGCCGCGAGGACGAACGGCAAGAAAATCAGGATCGCGCAGATCAATTCGCGCCAGGCCAAGGTCAAGAATACGCTGGCTCTGCTCCAGTCGGTCGAGGCGAATGAGGGCAGAGTCCTCGCCGGTGGCCGGCAGTTGCACCAGGGTTCCGTCCTTCAGACGCAGGTCCCAGCGCCGTTCATCGACCCGAACCAGCGCTTCGATCTGCTTCATCAGCGGCGGCCGCTGGCTCAGGGCATTGAGGATCGGACTTGCCGCTTGGTCGGCCCCGGCACCCACAATCAGGGGCAGCGTCGGGAAGCGCGCGGGGTCGGCCTCCTGAATCACCCGCCCGGCGTCATCGATCGTCATGGTGCGACCGGCATGTTGCCAAACCGCAGCCGGGCGACGCTGCTTAACGGCCAACACCAGGGTGTCGGGCAGTAGGCGGACCACCCTCACCTCCTGCACCCAACCCACGGACTGCAAGCGATTGCGTAAGGCCTGAAGATCGACGCCCAGGATCGGTTGGCCTGAATGCACGTTGGCGGCGCGAATAATGTCGGGCTGGGCCATACCGGTTGCGCCCTGCACATGAACGGCCTTCAACCGAAAGCCGGCGTCGGCTGTCACGTTGGTCGCACCCAGAACCATGGCCTCGACCAAGCGCTGACCGCGATGTCCCGTGGAAAGCGATACGCAAACGCCAAGCACCATCATGGCGGCTGCGGCCGTAATGGCTATTTTCGGTGGAAGTCCCACACCCTTAGCCGCACGCAGTTTTGCAGCCGCTTGCAGCCGCACCGGCGCGCGGCGTGCGGATAATACCTTCGCGCTAGCAGGCGCTTTGGCCCGAGGCTGCCCCGCTCCGCGCGGCCCCCCCCGCAATGCCGCGGGCATAGGCGTCCTCCACAATCCAAGCCACCAAGGCGTCGAACCCAATACCCGACTGAGCGGCCTGCTCTGGTACC
>CANKEA010000151.1 GCA_947480815.1 Caulobacterales bacterium
AGTTTTCGATTCGTGGCGTGAGTTCGGGTGCCGGCGCGGCGGTTACCGGTGTGTATCTGGACGATACCTCGCTGACCAAGCGCAACCAGAATGGCGTTTCGAACCTGAACGGTACGCCCGCCCCGCCGCTTTATGATCTCGAGCGCGTGGAAGTTCTTCGCGGTCCACAAGGGACGCTTTACGGCGGCTCGGCCATGGGTGGCGCGATCCGTTTCATCACGCCGACACCGAGCCTGACCACCAAGAGTGGTTATGTGAAGACCCAAACCTCGACAACGGCTTACGGCGGCCAGAGCTATGAGGGCGGCTTCGCGGTGGGTGGTCCGATCATCGACGACAAGCTCGGCTACCGCGTCAGCTTCATGCGCCGCAGCAACGCGGGCTGGATCGATGCGGTCAATCCCTACACCGCCAGCGTGTTCAAAAAGGACTCGAACAGCAACCAGATCTCGGTGTTCCGGGGCGCGCTGCTTTGGAAGGCCTCAGAGGACCTGAAGATCAATCTCTCTGCCTATGCGTCTAGAGAAAACGTAGACGATAGCAGCTCCTTTACCCTGCCAGTTGCTTCAGCGAAGGACATCTTCGCCGCCGGTAAGGTGACACAGGCGTTGGTCGATAAGGGCTGGGGTGGCATTCAGGATCGCTGCACCAAGTTTGTGCCGGCCGCGAATGGGATTTCAACCTCGGCGACCCGTGCGACCGCGACGACGGCTGTGCTCTGCTCGACGCCGGGTGTCACATACCGCTATGCCGCGAACCCGTGGCGCGCTTACAATCTTGACAAGTATCAGAGCCTTCGCGGCGGTCCAAACGCGACCAGCCCGGCGCTGTCTGAAACGCAGGTTGGGTCTGTGACTGTCGACTATGATCTGCATTTTGCGACCGCTAAGGCGATCCTGTCGCAGACGCATGATGTGGAGCAGGGGGTTACATACGACACCTCCGTGATCGCGCCTCTGTTCTCCGGCTATCCCTATTTCTTGCCGTCGAACCCGAACTGGAACTCAATTCCGAACTTCCGTCCCAATAACCACCGTTTTGGGACGACCGAGGAAATCCGTATTTCGTCGCCGGCTGATGCAACGAAATTGACGTGGTTGGTTGGTATTTATTCGTCCAACATCCGCGCCCGCGGCTTCTATCAGAACATCGAAGACATCATTTCGCCGACCCGCTCGATCCTGGGCGTAAGCGACGTGGAGCGTTACGGCGCGCCACTGATGAATCCTCTGACGCCGGGTGTCTATGCCCAGCGCGATCAGACGCTGAAGGACACCGAACTGGCGGCCTTCGGTGAATTCAACTGGTTCGTACTGCCCAGTGTGAAACTGACGGCCGGTGCGCGCCGCTCCAAGGTCGCGTTCGAATACAGCCAGGTCTTCTTCGGGCCGATCAACAACAGCAATGATCCGAAGTTGGTGCCCGGCGGCATTACCAATGGCCGGGTAGAAGAAACGCCCTTCTCGCCCAAGCTGGGTGCGCAGTGGCAAATCACCGACAAGGATCAGGTCTATGCGACCTGGTCTAATGGGTATCGTCCGGGTGGTGTGAACTCTCCGCTTTCGGACGGCCAGTGCGGCGCTGCCCTGGCGACTTGGGGCCTGACGGTGAGCCAGGTCCCAACGACCTTTTCCTCCGATACAATTGAGTCCAAAGAAGTCGGCTTCAAGACCCGTCTGTTCGGCAATCGCCTTGCGATCAATACGGCCGCCTATCAAATCGATTGGACCAACCTTCAAACCAACGTCGGACCCAACTCGCTGGGTTGTGGTCAGCAGTGGGTCGCTAACCTGGGTGCCGCTCGCTCAGAAGGCCTGGATTTCGAAACCCAGTTGCGCCTGTTTGAAGGGTTCACGGTTTCTGTGAATTACTTCAAGAATAACGGCTTCTATACGGCTGACGCTGTTGGACCTACGCCTACCAATGGTGCCGCTCCTCAAAAGTTTGCCACGTCTGGTTACACCCTCGGCAATCAGCCGTACGGTTTGAACCTGCAAGCGCAATACAGCTTCCGCTTGAATGGACTGTGGAACGCCTTCGTCCGTGGCGACTACAGCTACACCCCGGAATATAAGGTGTCGCAGTTCGGCCAGAGCGGATGGACGCCAGACGGTGATACCCGGAATGCGACGAAGGTCGTCAATCTGCGTGCTGGTGTGACGTTCGACAAATATGACATCAACGCTTTCGTCAACAATGCCACCAATTCGGACGATGGCACTCCGTCTGGCGGCCGTACGGGCTGCACGACGCAAGAGTGCACGGCCTTCTCGTCCTATAATCCGGTGTTGAACGTGAACTCCTTCCGTCCTCGTGAGATCGGGGTTCAAGGTACGTATCGGTTCTAAATCTTAGACAGTGCACCTAGGCTGTTTCATGCAGCCTAGGTGTCGACCCTGAATGGCGGTTTCGCCTTCAGGGTCTTTTTTTGTCAGAAATCCGGTTCGCATAATTCCGATCTTATAAACCGGAGCCTGGAACAGGTTTGCGAAGCAGTATTTGTCTGTTCTGCAGATAAAAACGAGATATGCAGGCATTCAAGACGTGCTGATGTATCGTGATAGGTCTCGGCCTACCCATGGCCCAGCCAGGCCCTGCACGATCGACGGCGAGATGAAAACAGGGCGCACTACTACCCGCGATGCGCCTCTTTGGAGAGCGAATATGACCAGGAAGACAACCTCTAAGCGCGCCCTCTCGCTGCTGGGTACGGCGCTTCTGGCCCTCATGCCTCTCATCGCGAGCGCTCAAACCGCTGCTCCGCCTAATCCTGAGCCCAATAACATTTTGCGGCCCAACCAAGATGCCACCTATAGCGCCGTAAAGGCCCGTCAGACCGCTACGCTCCAGGCTATTACCCCTGTGACCGAGGCGGTGTTGCGCGCGCCCGCGGACGGTGACTGGCTGACTTGGCGCCGTACCCCGGCCAGTCTTGGGTTTAGTCCGCTCAAGCAGGTCAATAAGACCACGATTAAACAGCTGGGATTGAACTGGGCCTTCACCTTACCGGCCAGCGGCAATGAGATAACGCCCTTGGTTCATGACGGGGTCATATTCATCGCCAGCGGCAACATGGTCCAAGCGCTTGACGGCGTTTCCGGCCAATTGCTGTGGCAATATGTGCGGCAGCTGCCGCCAGCCCTGAATAATGGGCGGGCGACCATCATTAAGAATATCGCCATCTACGATGACCGCATTTTCGCCCCAACGGGGGATGGCCATCTCGTTGCCCTAGATGCCCGGTCTGGAAAGTTGTTATGGGACCACACGGTGTTGGGCGATGCCGAGCTTAAGGCGCATCTCAGCCTGAACAGCGGGCCAATTGTCGCCAAGGGCAAGGTCATCATGGGGGCCACCGGGTGCAACACCTACCCTGGCGGCTGCTTCATCTTCGGCCTGGACGCCAATACGGGCGCAGAATCCTGGCGCTTTTCCACCATCGCCCGACCTGGCCAGCCAGGCGGCGATAGCTGGAACGGTGCCCCTCTCGAACAACGTTTTGGAGGCTCAGTCTGGACCTCGGGCAGCTATGATCCCAAGCTGAATCTGGTCTATTTTGGTGTTGCCCAAACCTACAACACCGCCACCTTGCTCGGTGAGCAGCCGATCAAAGGGGCATCGAACGATGCGCTCTATACCGACTCGACCTTGGCGCTTGATCCAGAGACCGGCCGACTGGTCTGGCACTTTCAGCATCTTAACCGTGACATCTGGGACCTAGATTGGTCCTTCGAGCGCACGCTCATTACCCTGCCGGTAAATGGGAAGCCAACCGATCTGGTGATCACGGGAGGCAAGATCGCCCTGTTTGATGCCGTTGACAGAGCCACTGGCAAATACGCGTTCTCAAGGGATCTTGGGATACAGACCTTGATTACAGGCGTTGATCCGCAGACTGGCAAAAAGACGATCAATCCAATCCTTAACCCGGCGGCCAATGTTACCAAGTCTATCTGTCCTCACTCAGGTGGCGGACGAAATTGGCCGGCGACGTCGATCGATCCAGCCAGCGATATTCTTTATGTGCAGTTGTTCGAGACTTGCCAGGAGTTCACCTGGCGTCCCCGGAGCGCGGCCGAAACGGCCGCCGGTACGAACGACATGCAATGGGTGCTGAAACCCAAGCCTGAATCGGACGGTAAGTTTGGTCGCGTCCAAGCGATTAATCTGCGGACTGGCAAGACGGTCTGGACTCAACGCCAGCGTGCTGCCTTCGCAAGTTCTACATTGGTCACAGCCGGTGGTGTGCTGTTTGTCGGTGGCCGAGACCGCTATTTTAACGCCTTCGACTCGGCGAACGGCAA
>CANKEA010000152.1 GCA_947480815.1 Caulobacterales bacterium
GCCGACGATGCCGTATCGTCTCGTCAGCGCCTTTTGGCGGCGACGGCGACGATCGAGGACCTGCCGCCGCGAATGCGCCAGGCGTTTTCGCTGCATCGCCTTGAGGGCTTGAGCCAGGCGGCGACCGCAAAGGCGATGGGCGTCTCGACCACGGCCGTGGAAAAGCACATCAGCGCAGCCATCAAGATTTTGGTCAAACGACTGGGATCATCCGGAAACGGGGCCGTTTGATGCGCAAGCGAGGGGGGGGTGGATGGCATCGGCGGCGTCATGGGGGCAGGGCATCAAGATTTGCCGGAGCACAGGCTGACAATGCGCGGCGGCAAGCAGGGCGGCACAGACAATGACCATCAGGCGGCGGTCGACTGGCTCATGCGCCTGCGGAACGACGCCAGCGGTGACCAGGACTGGGTGGATTTCGACGCTTGGCTTGAGGCCTCACCGCGCCACAAGGCCGCCTATGACGATACACTCGCCGTTTGGTCGGAAATCGACCAGATCGCCCCTGCTATAAAATCTCGCCTGGACCAGACCGGCTCTCCTGCGCGGCTGATCCCACGGCAGGCTAGCCCGAACCGCATGACCCGGTGGGGTCTGGGTGGGGCGTTGGCCGCCGCCGCCGTTGCCCTGACAGTGATGCCATTCGCCGGTTCATTTCTCTATCCGCAGCAGGCTTATGAAACCGCTCGCGGCGAGACCCGCACCGTGGTGCTCAGCGACGGCAGCAAGGTGCATATGAATGCCGGTTCCCGCCTGACAGTGCGCATGACACGAGGCGAACGCCAGGTGACCATGAGCGACGCCGAGGCGGTTTTCGACGTGACCAAGGATCCAAAGCGCCCGTTTCTGATCACTGTCGGCGACCGGGTGGTCCGCGTCGTGGGCACCGAATTTGACGTTAGCCGCCGTGGCGGCGACCTTGCCGTGACGGTCCGACGCGGCATCGTCGAGGTCCGACCGCATGGAAGCAGCGACGATGCTGTGCGCCTTCTGCCCGGGCAGCGTCTGGACCACGCCGCCGGCCAGGCGACCCGCATCAGCGCCGTTGATCCTGAAGACGCCTTCGCCTGGCGTAACGATCGACTGGTCTATCGCGGCCAACCCTTGTCGGTCGTGGTCGCAGAACTCAACCGCCATTTCGCCCAGCCGGTAAGTCTGGCTGACCCTCAGACCGGCAAACAAAGCTTCTCCGGCGTGCTTGTCCTTGACGACGAAAAAGCTGTAGTCGAAAGACTGTCGTTGCTCGCGCCCATCTCGGTCATGCCGTCCGGCGCGGGCTTTGTTATGAGGTCTTTAGGCGCATCCAACCGCTAGGTTTTTCCAGGTTCTGCAAAACCCGAAAGGCCTGGAACTTATTGGCCCTTGCGCCGCTGACTTTCGCTTGGCCGGCGTTCGCCCAGGCCCAACCCACTGCATACCCGATATCGATCGCGCCCAAGGCCTATTCAGAGGCCCTGATCGACCTTGCGCTGCAGACCAACATCTCTCTTCTGGGTGCAGACCAATGCCGGGGCCAGGCCAAAGCCCTAAGCGGACGCTTTACCGTGCGCGCCGCCCTTACCCGGCTGTTTACCCAAGCGCCGTGCTGGTTTGAAATTGTCGATTCCAAAACCGTTCAGATCTTCGCCGTCGCCTTGCCTGCCAAGCCTATCGTCGTGCCCAGATCGCCTAGGCCGCCCGCCATACTGCCGCCGCCAGAGCTTCCGACTGCGGATTCCATGGCCGAGGTCGTTGTCACGGCCACCAAACGCAGCGCACCCCTTGGGGCCACCGCCGCCGCCGTCAGCCTGATCAGTGGCACGGCGCTGTCGCAGAACGGTACTCGCCACACCTCCGGAATTTCCGGCCAGATTGCCGGGGTGGTCATCACCAACCTGGGGCCTGGCCGCGACAAGATCCTGCTGCGCGGACTTTCTGATGGGGCCTTCACCGGACGCACCCGCTCGACGGTCGGCACCTATCTCGACGATGTGCCGATCACCTACAACGCCCCAGACCCAGACCTGCGCCTAACGGACGTCGAACGCATCGAGGTGGTGCGCGGGCCGCAGGGCGCGCTCTACGGCGGCGGCTCGCTGTCAGGGGTATTTCGAATTGTCACCAAGCGCCCGGACCTGAACCGACGTTCGGCGGCCATCGATGTTGCGGGTGCCCGCACCGACTCCGGTTCGCCCAGCACGTCTTATGACCTAATGGGTAATCTCCCGATCGTGCCCGGCAAGGCCGCGGTGCGCGTGGTTGGCTACAGTGCGGTCGATGGCGGCTTTGTCGACGACGTCAATTTGCGGCTGTCAAACGTGGACCGTACCCTGCGCTATGGCGGACGGATCGCCACCGAGGTGCGTGCGGCGGATCGCTGGACGATCACCGGCAACGCCGCCTTCCAGCGCCTGGAAAGTAACGACACACAATACACCACCATGACCCGACTTCAGCGCGCCAACCGGATTCGCGAAGCGCATAAGAACAACTTCTCCGAGGTCGGGGTTACGGTCATCCACACGGGTGAGTGGGCCAAGGTTCAGTCGTCCACCGCCTACGTCCGCCACGATTTCAGCAGCCTGTACGACGCCTCCGCCGCCCTCTCGCTGTTCGATTCCGGCGAGGCCGACCTGGGGGTGTTTCGCGAGGCCGCCAAGAACAAACTGGTGGTGCAAGATGTCTTCGTCACCCCCCGCAACCCAGGCCGATTTGACTGGCTGATCGGTGTCTATGCCTCGCATACTGCGGAGAGTACGCCCTCGGCCCTGCGTGCCGCCGGCGGATCTCCCGGATTGCCCCCAGTGCCGATCTATGCCGAAGAACGAACCGACCGCCTCTATGAGGGCGCGCTCTATGGCGAGGTCTCCTACCACTTCGGCCAGCGCCTCACCGCCTCACTCGGCGCGCGCCTGTTCGACAGCCGGCTGCATGTAATTTCGGGTGTGGTGGCATCGCCCAGTGGCGCGCGGAATTTCGATGGTTCGAAGACTTTCAAAGGCGTGTCGCCAAAAGTAAGCCTGCAGTACAGCCTGGGCCCTAGCGAGCTGATCTATGCCCTGGCCTCGCAAGGTTACCGTGCCGGTGGGTTTAACACCGCCGGCCGTTCGGCACCGTCACCCACGCGTCAGATCTACGGTTCAGACCGGCTGGAAAACTATGAGGTTGGTGCCAAGGTCTCACCCTTCGGCGGCAAGCTAAACCTGCGCACAGCCCTGTTCTACGCCCGATGGAACGACATCCAGACCGACCAATATTTCAGCTCCGGCCTGTCCTATACCGCTAACGTTGGGGATGGCCGCAATATCGGGCTGGAGGGTGAGGTGGCTTTCTCCCCAGTGCCTCATCTGGTGCTGCAGGCCAACGTCATGATCGACTCGCCCACGGTCTCGCACCTGAATGGTAATTTCGCTACCAAGGTCGAACCGGGACTGCCCGGGATTCCTGATGTCTCATTCGGCGCTCAGGCTCACTATGATCACCCATTAAGCGATCTCACATCGCTGCTGTTGGGCGCGCAGCTCGCCTACACGGGCCGGTCGCACCTGACCTTCGAGGCCAACATGCCCATGAACGGCGCGAGTTCGGAGATGGGCGACATCCTGACGGCCAAGCTATCGGCCCAATACTCAACCCCGCGGTGGCGCGTGGATGCCTTTGTGACCAACCCTGCAAATACCCAAGGGGATACCTTTTCCTATGGCAACCCGTTCAGTTTCGGGGAGGTTAGACAGGTGACGCCACAGCGCCCCCGCACGATGACTTTAGAACTAACTGCTACATTCTGACCGAGATCTCGCACGGGGGGGGGTAAACCGGCCCGGCGGCGTCTCAACAGTTGGTGGTGGAGCGTCGTGTCCGCAGCCATGGGGAACTTTGATGGTTAAGCTTTCAGCGTTCGTTTGCGCACACAATGAAGAGAAGCGGCTCCCGGCTTGCCTTGAGCGCCTGAGTTTTTGCGACGAAATCATTGTGGTGGCGGATCGCTGCACCGATCGTACCGAAGCTGTGGCGCGCGAAATGGGGGCACGCGTCTTATCCGGTATTTTCCCATTGGAAGGCGATAGGCGCACGGTGGGGGCCGCCGCCTGTTTAGGCGATTGGATTCTGGAGATCGATGCCGACGAGGAGGTGGGTCCCGCCCTCGCCGCGGAAATCAAAGAGCTTTTGTCAAAACCTCATCAGGGTGACTGGTTCACCCTGCCGGTCGATAACTACATCGGCGAACGTCTCGTCCGACATGGTTGGGGCGGATCGTTCGGCACCTCGGCGGTCACGCGACTGTACCGTCGGGGGGTAAAGGCC
>CANKEA010000153.1 GCA_947480815.1 Caulobacterales bacterium
CAGAAGCACCACCTGCGTCTGCTGGGCAGCCTGATCGGCGACGGACGCGCCGACCTATCGGTCCTAGAAATTGGTTGCGGCGAAGGGGCCTTCGTCGAGGTGCTGCGCGGCCAAAAAGTCCTCGCTTACGTAGGGGTCGATTTCTCGCCGGTCGTGATTGAAAAAGCCCGCGCCAGATTCAGCCGCGAAATCGCCGAAGGATGGGTTCGCTTCGAGGTCGGCGATGGCCGCGCCTACAGCGAGCCTGCCCGGTTCGACGCCATCGTCTTCCCCGAATGCATCGAATACCTCGGCGACGTCGAGGCCCTGCTGAACCACTACGAACCCATGCTCACACCAGGCGGCGTTATTGGCGTGACGCAGTGGCTAGGCATTCGTCCGCTGCGGCTTTGGCGCAAGCTCAAGCGGGTTCGCACCGTGCTCAACGAGGCGGTCGTCAGTGCCGCCTGGGGCGGGGCGTGGGTGGTCACCACCCTGGCCCCCAACGCGAAGGCCAATTAACGCACGATCTGGCCAACTGGGTCCAGGTGCGCAGACGGTACCGAGCGTGTTGGGCCTAGCGGGGCAAGCCGATACTGTCACCCAGGCTGCGTGCCGCCTCGGCCGGGGAAACCTTGTTCGTGTCGCGGTCAACGCTGAGATTGGCGCGCCGCATGTTGTCAGCGTCGATCTTGCCAATCAGGGGCCGCAGCGCGCCGATCAGTCGCGCGTCGCCAGCGCGCTTGGCCGAGATCAGCACCACCGCGTCATAGGGCGGCAGGGCCCCACGCGGATCTGGCAGTACCAGCAGGTTGTCAGACGCAATGCGCCCATCGCTGGAGAAGGCGGTGATCACATCGGCTTCGCCGCCCTCAAGCGCGCGATACATGAACGTCGGCTCGAACTGTTTGATCTGGCCAAATTTCAGCCCATAGGCCGTTTGCAGCGAGGCCCATTCCGACCTTGAGGTGAATTCCAGGTCCGAGCCAAACCTCAGGCTGGGGGCCACCAGGGTCAGGTCGATCAGCGAGCGAATGCCCAGTCGCATGGCCGTATTGCGCTGCATGGCCAGGGCGTAGGCGTTCTCGAACCCCAGCGGTCCCAACACGGTTACACCATCACGCGCCTTCAGTTCCGCGGTCAATTGCTTGAGCACCGCTTCGCGACCGGGATTATCGGTGCGGCCCAGCACATTGGTCCAAAGCGTGCCCGAATAGTCGACGTAGACATCAAGGTCGCCCGCCGCCAAGGCGCGGTAGGCCACGGCGGAGCCGAGGTTCAGCTTGCGGGTCACATGCGCCCGGGCACGCTCCAGCCGCTGCGCCGTCAATTCAGCCAGGATGTACTGCTCGGAAAAGGTCTTCGCCCCAATCACATAGCCGCCGCCGGCCGCCGGGATCAGCAGTGGCGATACAGCCAGTGCCAGCACCACCGCCAGCGCGCCAAGGCCAAGCCGCGTCCCTGCCCGCCCCGCTCCGCCCGATGCACCCAACCCCCGTTCAACCCTGGCCAGCAGTTGATCGACCACCAGGGCGAGGACGGCGCTCGCCGCCACGCCCACCAGCACATCGATCCAGTTCTCGGTCTGGAGGCCGGAGAATATGTAGTCGCCCAGCGAGGTCTGGCCGATCGGGGTGGACAGGGTAGCGGCACCAATGGTCCAGACACTTGCGGTCCGCACACCCGCCATGATTACGGGCGCGGCCAGCGGCAGTTCGACCAGACGCAGGCGTTGTTTTGCGGTCATGCCCACGCCCCGGGCCGCCTCGATGACAGCCGGATCGATGCCGTCGAGCGCCGCCATCGTGTTCCGCAGCAGCGGCAGCATGGCATAGAGCGACAAGGCCAGCAGCGAAGGCAGATAACCCAGGGCCGAGAAGCCGTGGTGCAATACCGTCTTGGTCAGGGCCGACAGCCCCAGCAGCAGCGGGTAGAACAGCGCCAGAAGGGCCAAACTCGGAATGGTCTGCACCAGGCTGGAAAATCCCAGCAGGGGCAAGCGCAAGCCACGGTGGCGATAGGCCAGAACCGCCAGAGGCAGGCTAAGCGCGCAGGCGAGCGCCAAGGCGCTGGCGCTCAGGATCACATGCCACGCCAGCCGGTCCGGCAGCAGCCGCAGCGCCTGGATCAATTGATCATGCACCCGCGACCTCCCGCATCCGGCGCTCTTGGCGCCGCGGGGCATCGAACAAGGCGTTCACGCGCGGGTCTTCGTGCCCCTGCAACAGGGCACCGGGAACGCCATCGGCAACGATCTCGCCATCGGCCAGCACCACAATCCGGTCAGCCAGCAAGACCGCCTCCGTCACATCGTGGGTGACCAGCACGCTCGTCAGGCCGAGGTGCCGGTGCAGGGTACGATAGTCATCCGCCAGTTTGCCGCGCGTGACAGGGTCCAGCGCCCCGAACGGTTCGTCCATCAAAACAATGCGCGGGGCCGCCGCCAGGGCGCGAGCCACCCCCACCCTCTGCCGCTGACCACCGGAAAGCTGGCTAGGCAGGCGCAACGCCAGACCCGCAGGCAGGGCAACCAGTTTCATCAGCCCCTCGACGCGCTCAGCAATCTCGGCGTCATCGATACCCAGCAACTGCGGCGTGATGCCGATGTTCTGAGCCACCGTCATGTGCGGAAACAGCCCGACATCTTGGAAGACATAGCCAATCGAGCGGCGCAAGTCGTGCGGCTCGATGGCGTGTGTTGCCACGCCATCGATGCTCACGGTCCCACGATCGGGCTGGATCAGGGCATTGATAGTCTTAAGCAGGGTGGTCTTACCCGCGCCCGAACCCCCGACCAGAACCACAAACCGGCCGGTAGGAATCGTCAGGTTGATATCGCGCAACACGCTCTGGCCATCATAGGCCTTGCTGACGCTTTTCAGCTCGATCATGCGACCAGCGTAGCACGACTCGCTAGAGTCGTCCGCGTCGTCAGATCGGCATACGCATGATTTTCTGATAGGCCGCGATCACCTAATCGCGCGCCGCCATCACGGTTTCCAGGCTGGTCTGGGCCGAAGACATCTCCAGCACTAACACCGTCTGCCACACTCAGATCGCCGAAGCGCGCATCTCTTACGGCTGGCGTGGCGACATCAGCGCGGTACAGAAAACCACGACAGGCCAGAGCCTGCTCGAACACTTCTGGCCGTTTTAATAGGCTGCGCGGCCTAGGCCCTTACGGCCCCTGCCACTGTGCCCTGAATTCCTAGCGCGGTTAGGGCCGAGCGGGCGATACCCTCTGCATCAAGTCCAGCCTGGGCATACATGATGTCCGGCTTGTCCTGGTCCTGGAAGGTATCCGGCAGGGTCAGGGTGCGCACTTTCAGGCCACGGTCCAGTGCACCGTGCTCGGCCAGGGCCTGCAGCACAAAACCGCCAAAACCGCCGATGGCCCCTTCTTCCACCGTAATCAAAGCCTCATGTTCGCGTACCAGACGCAGCACCATGTCGATATCCAGCGGCTTAGCGAAGCGGGCGTCGGCCACCGTGGCGCTCAGGCCACGGGCGGCGAGTAAATCGGCGGCGCGCAAGGAGTCTGCGAGGCGCGTGCCGAACGACAAGATCGCAACGCTGGTTCCCTCGCGCATGATCCGGCCCTTGCCGATCTCCAGTGGTGGCGGATTGACCGGGATCTCTAACCCAACCCCATCGCCACGGGGATAGCGGAAGGCGCTGGGTCGATCATCGATCGCGGCGGCGGTGGCCACCATCCGCGTCAGTTCGGCTTCGTCAGCGGCGGCCATAACCACGAAACGTGGCAAGGCACCCAGGTAGCCGATGTCGAAACTGCCCGCATGCGTCGGGCCATCGGCTCCCACCAGACCCGCGCGGTCCAGTGCGAAGCGCACCGGCAGGCTCTGGATCGCCACATCATGCACCACCTGATCGTAGCCACGCTGCAGAAAGGTGGAATAAATCGCCGCGAAAGGCTTCATTCCGTCGGCAGCCATGCCGGCGGCGAAGGTCACCGCATGCTGCTCGGCGATGCCGACATCGAAGGTGCGGTCGGGGAAGCGCTTGCCGAAAACATCCAGGCCAGTGCCGGAGGGCATAGCGGCGGTGATGGCAACGATGCGGGGATCACGCTCGGCCTCATTGACCAGGGCGTCGGCAAAGACACGGGTGTAGCTTGGCGGGCCGTTCGCGCCCGGCTTGACCTGCTGGCCCGTGATCACGTCGAACTTGGCCACGCCGTGATATTTGTCGGTGGCATTCTCCGCCGGAGCGTAGCCCTTGCCCTTCTGCGTCACCACATGCACCAGCACCGGCCGGTCGTTGATCTCGCGGGCGTTCTTCAGCACC
>CANKEA010000154.1 GCA_947480815.1 Caulobacterales bacterium
CGAATTGGTGGGGCTGAAATCAAACTACACTATTCTCGACACCGACGATCAGGAACGACTGATCAAACAAGTGCTAGAGGCCGCCGACGTCGATACCAAGCGTTGGACCCCGCGCGCCTTTGCCGGAATGATCGACCAATGGAAGAACCGTGGCTGGACCCCGGGCAGGCTGCCCGCCGGTGAAGGTGACCACTTCGCGCCCCTGCCCGCTGACAAGGACCGGGGCCGGACGTTCTACGCCGCCTACCAAGAGCGTCTCCGCACGCTGAACGCCTGCGATTTCGGCGACCTGCTGCTGCACAATCTGACCATCTTTACCGGCCATCCAGACGTGCTCGAAAGCTTCCAGCAGCGCTTTCGCTACATGTTGGTGGATGAGTACCAGGATACCAACGTCGCCCAATATCTGTGGCTGCGCCTGTTGGCCCAGGCGCGTCATAACCTTTGCTGTGTCGGCGACGACGACCAGTCGATCTACGGCTGGCGCGGGGCGGAGGTCGACAACATTCTGCGCTTCGAGCGTGACTTCCCAGGGGCCAAGGTCGTCAAGCTGGAGCGCAACTACCGCTCGACGTCCAACATCCTTGCTGCGGCTAGCGGCCTTATCGCCGCTAATAAGGGCCGGCTGGGCAAGACGCTGTGGACCGAGGGCGACGCCGGCGACAAGGTCGAGGTACGGGGTGTCTGGGACGGTGAGGCCGAAAGCCGCTTGATCGGCGAGGAGATCGAGCGCGCGCGCCGCAACGGGCGGCGTTTTAAAGACATGGCCATCCTGGTTCGCGCCAGCTTTCAGATGCGCGCCTTCGAAGAGCGCTTCGTCATGCTGCAGATTCCCTATGTGGTGATCGGCGGCCCACGCTTCTTCGAACGGGCCGAAATCCGCGATGCCCACGGCTATCTGCGGCTGATCCTATCGGAAGACGACGACCTGGCCTTCGAGCGAATCGTCAATGTACCCAAGCGGGGTATTGGCGAGGCCAGTGTGCAGCGGGTGCTTTACCTCGCCCGCACCCAGGGGGTTTCCGCCCTCATGGCCTCTCGCGGACTGGTCAATACCGACGAATTGCCGGCCCGCACCCGCACCAGCGTGGCCAACTTCATCCGCGACATCGACCGCTGGCGCGGCCAGCTCGAAACCCTGCCCCATGCCCGCCTGCTGGAAGCAGCGCTGGAGGAGAGCGGCTACACCGATGCCCTGCGCGCTGATCGCGGCCCGACCAGCCAGACTCGCTTGGAGAACCTCAAGGAATTGGTCCAGTCCATGGCCACATTCGACACCCTCCAGGCCTATATGGAGCACGTTGCCCTTGTGATGGACCTGGACCGCGGCGCTGGCGAGGACAGCGTACAGATCATGACCCTGCACAGCGCCAAAGGGCTTGAATTCCCATTGGTTTTTCTACCCGGCTGGGAGGAAGGCGTCTTCCCAAGCCAGCGATCTATGGATGAGAAGGGCGAGAAGGGCCTCGAAGAGGAACGCCGCCTTGCCTATGTGGGCCTAACCCGCGCTCGCGAACAGGCGCGTGTGTCATTCGCCGCTAACCGTCAAGTCTATGGGCGCTGGACGACCCAGTTGCCCAGCCGCTTCGTCGATGAAATGCCCGCCGCCAATGTCGAGTCAACGTCCGAGACGGGGTACTACGGCGGCGGCCCTGGGATGGAAATGAAGACCAGTCGGTGGGACGATCAGCCCAGCTTTAAGTCCGTCTTTGGCGGGGGATACGCCTCCCCAGGCTGGCAGCGCGCACGCGACCGTGGGTTTTCCGCCGGCGGTGGCCGAGGCGCGCCCATCGAAGGCGAGGGCCGTTTGGTAGCGGTGTCATCCACGGCCACGGCCAGCAAGTTCACGCGAGGCGAACGGGTGTTCCATATCAAGTTCGGCTACGGCGTTGTCACCGACATTGAGGGCAACAAATTGAGCGTCGCTTTCGAGAAGGCCGGCAAGAAAAAGGTCATCGATAGCTTCGTTGAGAGCGCCGCAAAATCCTAAAGGATTACTCGCTAAATTGCGGGCACACCGGATTTGCAACTCGGTCTAGCGCTCATCGGCCACAGCGCTGCGGCCAGGGTGTGGACTGCATATCCGTCAGTCTGACCACCAGACCCATCAAAGTCCGCGCATAATTTTCGTGTCGATGGACGGCGAACCCGCTATCTCCCGCTCATGAGCCAACCGCTGCAAATCATCGCTAAAGGCCCGCGCGCCGTCGCCGAGGCCGCTGCCGCCGCCATCGACGAGAATCTTGCCCTCGAAGGGGCCACCTATTCCATTCTCGAGGAAGACGAGGACAAGGGCATCTGGCGCATCGACGCCTTCCCAACCACCGATGAAGAGGCTGACGGCATTGTTGCCTCGCTCAAAGCTAGCGGCGGCCTCTCGGTTGTCGCCGAGCCGCTAGCAGACGCCGACTGGCTGGCCATGGCACTTTCCGGCCTGCCGCCAGTGCGTGCTGGGCGGTTCTTTGTTTACGGCGCTCATGACAAGGGCCGCGTACCAGGCGGTGCCGTAGCGCTGCGAATCGAAGCCGGTGCGGCATTCGGCACCGGCCATCATGGCACCACGGTCGGCTGCCTAATGGCCTACGACAGCTTGCTCAAAGCCCGCCGCTTCCATCGCGTGCTTGATGTGGGTGCGGGCACAGGCCTGCTGGCCATCGCCGCCGCTCGTACCGGTTCGGCGATTGTTCGCGGCACCGATATCGATAAGCCATCGGTGCGCATTGCCGGCGAAAATGCCGCCCTGAACCGCGCGCACGCCCGGTTCTACCATTCCTCAGGTCTATCCGACCGCCGCATCCGTGCCGACGCGCCCTACGACCTGATCTTCGCTAACATCTTGGCACGACCGCTCATTAGCTTGGCGCAAGACATCCACGGTGAACTTCGGCCGGGCGGCTATGTCATCCTGTCGGGGTTGCTGCGCACCCAACAGCGCATGGTCCTCGCCGCCTACGCCTCGCGCGGCTTCCGCCTGCGCCGCCGCATTTTGCGCGACGCATGGGCCGCGCTGGTGCTGATCCGCCCCTGACCAAGCATCGTGCCACAGTAGAAATTCCGCGCGACCGGGCCTATCTCGTAAAACATGCGCCAAAGTTTTGATGAGACGACAGACCCATCCTACGGCCCACGGCACCTGCCGCTCATCCGTCGCGCCATGGCTGATCAGGGGCTAGACGGGTTCATCGTCCCCCACGAGGACGAGCACCAGAACGAATACCTGCCCGCCGCCAACGACCGCCTGGCGTGGGCCACAGGCTTCACCGGCTCGGCAGGTGCAGCCATGATCATGACCGACAAAGCGGCCCTGTTTGTCGACGGACGCTATGCTTTGCAGGCCCCGGCCCAGGTCGATCAGGACATGTTCGAGATCAAAGACCTGATGGACGGTGGCGTTCCTGCCTGGATCGAAGCCACCGCCAAGGCTGGCCAGGTCTTAGGCTACGATCCGCGCCTGCACAGCCCCGACAGCCTAGCCCGGCTGGAAGCCGCGGCCGTCAAGGCCGGTGCCTCCATGATAGCTATGTCTGACAATCCGCTCGACGCCGCCTGGGGTGCCAATCGCCCGGCCCAGCCTGCAGCACCTGTCGTGCCGCATCCTTTGCAGTATTCGGGCGAGGCCAGTGCCGAAAAGCGCCGTCGGATCGGTTTGGCGATGAACGCAGACGCAGCCGTACTCACCGCTCCGGCCTCGATCGCCTGGCTGTTCAACATCCGGGGCGGAGACGTCATCCGTTCACCGCTGCCGCTGGGCCAGGCCATCCTGCGCAAGGATGGTTCGGCCGACCTGTTCCTTGATCCGGCCAAGATCACGCCGGGCCTGGCCAAATGGCTCGATGCCGATGTCGCCCTGCACGATCCGTCCGACCTTCAGGGCGCGCTGGCCAAGCTCAGCAACCAGATCGTGTCCATCGACCCGGCACAGTCCTCAGCCTGGTATTTCAGCCAGCTCGAAACAGCCGGTGCCCGCATCTATCGGATGCCCGATCCCACCGCCCTGCCGCGAGCGATCAAGAATGCGGTCGAAATTGCTGGAGCTCGCGCCGCTCACAGCCGTGATGGCGCAGCCCTGACCAATTTCCTGCACTGGATCGCCACCCAAAACGGTCCCATCGAGGAGCTGGCGGCAGTGGCCCAATTGGAAGCCTTCCGCGAGGCCACCGGTGTCCTGAAGGACCTCTCGTTCGACACAATCGCCGGTGCTGGCCCAAATGGGGCCATCGTTCACTATCATCCAACCCTCAAGAATAGCCGAGCCGCCCAG
>CANKEA010000155.1 GCA_947480815.1 Caulobacterales bacterium
AATATGACGTAATCCTTGATCGGTTGGGCCGCGAGCCCCTGCCTGTCGAGTTGGGCGTGTTCAGCGTGATGTGGTCGGAGCACTGCTCCTATAAGTCGTCGAAGATTCACCTCAGCAAATTCCCCACCAAGGGGCCACGGGTGATCTGTGGGCCGGGCGAGAATGCTGGCGTTGTCGATATCGGCGACGGTCAGGCGATCGTGTTCAAGATGGAGAGCCACAACCACCCCAGCTACATCGAACCCTACCAGGGCGCGGCGACCGGCGTGGGCGGCATCATGCGCGACGTCTTCACCATGGGCGCGCGCCCCATTGCCTTGCTGAACGCCCTACGCTTTGGCGACCCTGCACATCCCAAGACCAAGCGACTGGTTGAAGGCGTGGTTGCGGGTATCGCTGGGTACGGCAACTGCGTCGGTGTGCCCACCGTGGCGGGCGAGACCAATTTCCATCGCGGCTATGACGGCAACATCCTGGTCAATGCCATGTGCGTCGGCCTCGCCGACGCCGACAAAATTTTCTACAGCGCCGCGCCGTCCGCCGGCCTGCCCGTGGTCTATTTCGGCTCCAAGACCGGGCGCGATGGCATTCATGGCGCGACCATGGCCAGCGCCGAGTTCGATGACGCCAGCGACGACAAGCGCCCTACGGTGCAGGTCGGCGATCCCTTTGCCGAGAAACTGCTGATCGAGGCGACGCTAGAGCTGATGGCTTCCGGTGCCGTCGCCGCTATTCAAGACATGGGCGCGGCGGGGCTAACTTCCTCTAGCGTCGAGATGGCCGGCAAGGGCGGGGTCGGGATCGAACTCAATCTCGATGCGGTACCTCAGCGCGAAACCGGCATGACGGCCTATGAAATGATGCTCAGCGAGAGCCAGGAGCGGATGCTGGCCGTCCTCAAGCCCGGCCGCGAGCATGACGGCGAGCGCATCTTCGCCAAATGGGGCCTGGACGCGGCCACCATCGGCTGGACCACCGACACCGGCCATCTGGTTCTGAAACATAAGGGCCAGACCGTCTGCGACGTGCCCTTGGCACCCCTGTTTGACGACGCGCCACTCTATGACCGGCCCTGGGATGCGCCTACGCTACAGCCGCACATCGATCCCGCAGGACTGCCCACCCCCGCAGATTGGAGCGAGGCGGTCCTGAAGGTCATCGGGTGCCCCGACATGGCCTCCAAGCGCTGGCTGTGGGAGCAGTATGACCGCCACGTTATGGCCGACACCCTGGAAGATAGCGCCACCGGTGCCGATGCCGGTATTGTGCGCATTCATGGCACCGCCAAGGGCCTGGCTGTCACCTCCGACTGCACGCCGCGTTACGTCCAGAATGATCCCTTCGAGGGCGGCAAACAGGCCGTGGCCGAGGCGTGGCGCAACCTGACCGCCGTGGGGGCTGACCCGGTCGCGATCACCGACAACCTCAATTTTGGTAATCCCGAACGTCCGGCGATCATGGGCCAGATCGTCAAGGCGATCGAGGGCATGGCGCTGGCCTGCCGTGAACTGGACTTCCCCGTCGTGAGCGGGAACGTCAGCCTCTATAATGAAACCAATGGCACAGCGATTCCGCCAACCCCCACGGTTGGTGCCGTTGGCCTGCTGGCCGACTATGACCTGCGGGCAGATTTTGCGTCCGCGGCTGAAGGGGACGCCCTCGTCCTGATCGGCGAAACGCGCGGCGAATTGGGGGCCAGTCTGTATCTTCGCGAAGTGCTTTCCCGCGAGGATGGCGCGCCGCCGCCGGTCGATCTTGCGGCCGAACGCCGCAATGGCGATTTCGTGCGCGGGCTGATCGGTTCTGGCCTCGTCGCCGCCGCGCACGACCTGTCCGACGGCGGTCTGATCGGTGCCGCCGCCGAGATGGCGATGGCCTCTGACTCAGGCATCGCGCTCGGCGCGCAGACGGCTCTTGCGACCGCGGCCTGGCTGTTTGGCGAAGACCAAGCTCGCTATCTGATCGCCACCCCCGACGCGGCCAAGCTGCTCAAGGCCGCCGCCAAGGCGGGTGTGCCAGCCGCGATTGCGGGCAGGGTTGAGGGTGATGCGCTATCGGCCGATGGCTTATTCGCAATCCCATTGACCAAGCTTCGGCAGGTCAACGAAGCCTTCCTGCCCAACCTGATGGGCGCTTAACCGCTCTCTTAAGCTTTCTGACGCTTAGAGGGCTTCGCTTTTAGGAGCTCGCGCTTCATGCCCATGTCGCAACAGGATCTGGAAGACCGTCTTAAGGCGGCTTTCCCCGACGCGCAGATCGAGGTTTCAGACCTCGCCGGCGATGGCGATCACTATAAGGCTCGCATTATCTCGGCGGCGTTCGCCGGTCTTCCGCGCGTGAAACAGCATCAGCTGGTCAATAAGGCTCTAGCCGACGTCCTCGGCGGCGCGCTGCACGCCCTCGCGCTCGAAACCACGGCACTGGGAACCTAGCGCCCATGCGCACCGCAGCTTTGGCGACCGTGGGGGCATCGTATCGGCCCTAACCCTTCGGCTGGACGACGCCGACCAAACGGGTTCGGCCACAGACTGGCTCGATTTTATCTTCGCGGCCTTCGAGTCTGGCGTCAATGCGTTCGAGATTGGCCACCCCTCTCCGGCGATGATGAACGGCGTGGGCGAGGTCTTCGCGGGGGTAGAGCGCCGCCTCGATGTGATCAGCTGGCGCACCACGCTCACTGACGGCGCCTTTGGCGTGATCCAACAGGCGCGGGATTTATGCGCTGCGCTGGGCCTTGCCTCGCTGGATTTGATCATCTTGGCCCTCGAAGGTCCACTGCGCGACCCAGGCATGCTAGGCGATCTGCGCTAGGCGAACCTTTCACGTTGGTTTGCCGTTTCCGGTCCCAATACCGTGCTCGAACAGGCCATATTGAGCAGCAATTTCGACGGCATTGCGCTGAAGCTAGACCCCGAGGGTGGTTGGAATGAGCGCAATCGTATCAAGGCAGCCTCCAACAGCGGGATGGGCGTCATCGCACTCGATTTCGATGTCGCCGTAGCATCGACCGAGAACCAGGCCCCATGGCACGGCCTACTCAGCCTGTTCAAGCGCCACCGCCCAGCGTCAAAGGCGGCACAGTTTCGTGTCGATGTGGCGGGCTGGGCCGAACAGCAGGTGGCCATCGCCCTGACCCTGACCGCCCCTTCGATCTCCTCGCTTGTTGTTCAGCCAAACAGCGTTACTGCGCTAGAGAGCCTCACCTGGTGCGTTGAGCAGGATCTATCCGCTGGGACGCAAGCGCAGATCGAAATGGCCCGCTTCAGCACGGTGGCCGAAGTGCCTGTTTAGCGGCATCGCTGCAGCGAGGTCCTCGCGGCCTTGACGGCACCAGCCGGGGTGCCTAGCTGAAACAACGATCGGAGACCGACATGAACGACGCAACAGACCCGGTACAGAGTTTCATCGAAAAGACCATCACGGATAACCCCGTGGTCCTGTTTATGAAGGGCGTACCCGACGCGCCCCAGTGCGGATTCTCGTCCCTGGTGGTGCAGGTGCTCGACCACCTCGGTGTGGATTTTGTCGGTGTAAACGTGCTGCAGGACACCATCCTGCGCGACGGCATCAAGGCGTTTACCGACTGGCCGACCATTCCGCAGCTCTATGTGAAAGGCGAATTCATTGGCGGAGCCGACATCGTCAAGGAGATGTTCGCAGCCGGTGAGCTCAAGCTTTTGATGACCGAACAGGGCGTTCTGGCAGCATAGCCGTCTGCATGATCGCCGCTGAATAAGAAAAGACCCCGGATCGCTCCGGGGCCTTTTTGATATCGATCTGCGTGGTGCCACCTAGGAGGCGTAGAATTCCACGACCAGATTCGGCTCCATCTTCACCGGATAGGGCACTTCCGAAAATTCCGGGGCGCGGACGAAGGTGGCCGACAGGGCCTTGGCGTCGACAGTGATGTAATCCGGCGTCTCACGCTCGGCCGACTGCAGGGCTTCCAGCAGCAAGGCCATGTTGCGCGAACGCTCGCGCACCGAGACAACGTCACCGGCCTTAACACGGTAGCTGGCGATGTTGACGCGCTTGCCGTTGACCAGCACGTGGCCGTGGTTGACGAACTGACGGGCCGCAAACACGGTCGGCACGAACTTGGCGCGGTAAACCACTGCGTCCAAACGGCTTTCCAGCAGGGCGATCAAGTTTTCCGAGGTGTTGCCCTTGCGACGCGACGCCTCGTCATAGGTACGGGAGAATTGCTTCTCGGTGAGGTTGCCGTAGTAGCCTTTCAGCTTCTGCTTGGCCTTCAGCT
>CANKEA010000156.1 GCA_947480815.1 Caulobacterales bacterium
GAAGAACAAGGTCGCCCCTCCGTTCCGTGAGGTCGAGTTCGACATCATGTACGGCGAGGGTATCTCCAAGCTTGGCGAGATCATTGACCTGGGCGTCAAGGCCGGGGTGGTGGAAAAATCCGGTTCCTGGTTCTCTTATGACAGCCAGAGGATCGGCCAAGGCCGCGACAATGTGCGGGAATTCCTCAAAAAGAACCCTGACATCGCCGACTCCATCGAAAAAGCCGTACGCGGCAATGTGGCCAAGATCGAGGAAGAGCTGCTGGTCGGCCCCTCGGTCGAGGACGACGTCGAGGACTAGAGTCTGAGATGTCTTTGATGCGCGTTTGAGCCGAAAACGGCGTTTCCACGGTTCAGAATGCGCTCTGTCGTTCAGACCTGCCCAGCCCTGGGCGGGTCTTCGCCCGGCGAAGCGTCCTTGCCCTGGACGCGGCGCCGGGCTTCTGCTTGCGGAAAACACCGCTTTTCCTTTGTGGCGGTGGCACCGGATGGGTATTGAACCAGCCTTGCGCCGCATGTGGCGCGCTAAGACCTGACGCACGATCTCATGGCCAGCCTGAACGACATCCGCAGCGCCTTCCTCGACTACTTCGCCAAGGTGGACCATCAGGTCGTGCCTTCCGCGCCCCTGGTGCCGCAGAACGATCCAACCCTGCTTTTTGTCAACGCGGGCATGGTTCCGTTCAAGAACATGTTCACCGGTCTCGAGACCCCGCCTGCCACGCGCGCGGCCACTTCGCAGAAGTGCGTTCGCGCCGGCGGCAAGCACAACGACCTCGACAATGTCGGCTACACAGCGCGCCACCACACCTTCTTTGAGATGCTGGGAAATTTCTCGTTCGGCGACTACTTCAAGGAACAGGCGATCAGCCACGCTTGGAAGCTGATCACCGGTGATTTCGGCATCGACCCGAACCGCCTGACGGTTACGATTTATCATACCGATGAAGAAGCTTTCGGCCTCTGGAAGAAGATCGCGGGTCTGCCGGATCAAAGGATCATCCAGATCGCCACAAACGACAACTTCTGGTCGATGGGCGACACGGGGCCTTGTGGCCCCTGTTCGGAAATTTTCTACGATCATGGCGTGCATATCCCGGGCGGTCCGCCCGGTAGCCCGGATGAGGATGGCGACCGGTTCGTCGAAATCTGGAATCTGGTTTTCATGCAGTTCGACCAGGCGGCGGACGGGTCGCGCACGCCGCTGCCCAAGCCCTCGATCGACACCGGCATGGGGCTGGAGCGCATTGCTGCTGTGCTCCAGGGCGTTCACGACAACTACGACGTTGACCTGTTCCGAACGCTGATCGTCGCAAGCGAAGACCTCACACGCGTTGCGGCGCGCGGTGAACATGCGCCCTCGCATCGTGTCATCGCCGACCATCTGCGCGCCTCATCGTTTCTGATCGCTGACGGTGTTTCGCCCTCTAACGAAGGTCGTGGATACGTTTTGCGCCGGATTATGCGCCGCGCCATGCGTCACGCTCATCTCCTGGGTGCGGCGGACCCGCTGATGTTCCGCTTGGCACCGGTGCTGGTCGAACAGATGGGCGAGGCCTATCCCGAACTGGTCCGCGCACAGCCGCTCATTGTCGAGACCCTGCGGGCCGAGGAAGAGCGCTTCCGGCGCACCCTTGGTCGTGGCATGGCCCTGTTGGACGAAGCCACCGTTGGCTTGAATGAAGGCGACGTGCTGAGTGGCGAGACGGCGTTTAAGCTCTACGACACATACGGTTTCCCGCTCGACCTGACCCAGGACGCTGTGCGGGCCAAGGGCCTATCGGTCGATCTCGACAGCTTCGCGGTGGCGATGGAGCGCCAGCGTGCTCAGGGCCGCGAGAACTGGTCAGGCTCAGGCCAAGCCGCCCAGGGTGCCGGCTGGCTGGCCGTGCGGGACCGGCTGGGTCCCACGGCCTTCAAGGGCTATGACAGCACCTTGGCCAATGGTGAATTGTTGGCCATCGGGCACGATGGCGCGCAGGCGGACAGCGCGGCGGCCGGTGATACCGTAGAGCTTCTCTTCGACGCCACGCCCTACTACGCCGAGAGCGGCGGCCAGGCCGGCGATACGGGCTTGATCGAATGGGATGGCGGCACCGCCCAGGTGCTGGACACCAAGAAGGAAGCCGGCGACCTGCATGTGCATGTGGCCAAGATTACCTGGGGCTCGATCAAGCTAGGTCAGCGCGCGACCTTGAGCGTTGACGCCTCGCGGCGCCGTGCCACCCGGTCCAACCACTCGGCGGCCCACCTGGTTCACGCGGCGCTGACGCATGTGCTTGGCGCGCATGTTGCCCAGAAGGGCCAACTGGTCGACGGCGAGCGGATGCGCTTCGACTTCAGCCATTCTGGCCCGCTGACCGCCGACGAGCTTGACCGCGTTGAGACGGAGGTCAACGCCGTAATCCGCCAGAATCTGCCAGCCGATACGCAGGAAATGGCACCCGAAGAGGCTATGAAGGCCGGGGCGATTGCCTTGTTCGGAGAGAAATACGGGGCCTCGGTGCGCGTGCTTACCCTCGGCCACGCCCTGACCGGTGAAGATAAGGCCTATTCGGTGGAACTCTGCGGCGGCACCCACGTGGGCCGCACAGGCGACATCGCCCTGTTTAAGATCGTGGCCGAAACCGGCATCGCCGCCGGGGTACGCCGTGTGGAGGCCCTAACCGGCGAAGCAGCGCGCCGCTACCTGTTGGATCAGGCGGCCGTGGCCAAGGATCTGGCTGAACGCTTCAAGGCGCAGGTTGCGGAGGTTCCGGCCCGGGTTGAAGCGCTGGACGCGGTGCGGCGCAGTCTTGAGAAGCAACTCGCAGACGCTAAACGACAGTTGGCTCTGGGTGGCGGCACCGGTGGCTCGAACGAGCCTGAGGACATCGGCGGAATAAAACTGATCGCCCGGGTGCTCGATGGCGTTGATGGCAAGGGCCTGCGCCCTGTTGTTGAGGACTTCCGCAAACAAGTCGGCTCCGGTGTTGTGGCCCTTATCGGGGTGACGGACGGTAAGGCTGCCGTGGCTGTGGCCGTGACCGATGATCTCACCGGCCGACTGAATGCCGCCGATCTGGCCCGGGCTGCCGTGCTGGCGATGGGCGGGCAGGGGGCAGGCGGCAAGGCCGATTTCGCGCAAGGCGGGGCACCGGACGGCAGCAAGGGGCTGGAGGGCCTGGCGGCGGTGAAGGCCGCCCTACAGTAGGAGCCGCGAACACGCTGAAGGTCGGTGGGAAAGCTGTTTCTGCGGAACTGCTCGGCCTTATCGCCCTGCTGGACTTCGTTCTGATCAGTACGGCTGCGACCCTATCGCCCTCGCACTATCGCGATGCTGCCTATCTGCAAGGGCGATCCGATGTTCATCCGATCTTCGGCGGAACCCGCACGGCGCGGTCCGACGAATGGGGTGTGGCGACCCCTTATTTTCAGATCGCCGTAGCCTCTGGCCTGGGCGAGCGCGACGTGGTGTCGCCCTACCACGAACCGCTAAAGGCCTTTTTGCCCTGCCCTCAGGGGATTGGAGCATGGCGTTTAAGCCCGACCTGTGGGGTTTCCTTCTGCTGGATCCTGCCCGGGTCTCGCCCGTGACGCCCAGCGCACGTGGTCACTCCCGCAGCCGGTGATTAAACTGGCGAAGTCGCCGCGTGTCGTTTGGCCCTTGCCGCCGGGCGCAACGCCTCCGCCAACGGACTGACGCTACTTCGGCGTCACCTTGAACAGGCCGCCGTCCTTGGCGTCTTCGAGCAGCCAAAGGGCACCGTCGGGGCCGACTTCCACGTCTCGGATACGATGACCTACGGACCAGCGTTCGGCGGCCTTTGCGGTGGCACCGCTAATGACGATGCGGTTAAGCGTTTCGGTCTGCATCCCGCCCATCAGCATCGAACCGTTCCACTGCGGGAAAGCCTTGCCCGCGTAGAAGATCATGTTTCCGGGGGCGAGGATCGGGGTCCAGTACAATTCCGGCTTGGTCAGGTCGGACCGCGTGTCGGGGCTCGGTATCGGAACACCGTTGTAGTTGACCGAATAGGACGTCAGGGGCCAGCCGTAATTCTTGCCGGGTTCGATGAGGTTCAGCTCATCGCCGCCGCGGGGGCCATGCTCGGCCTCCCACAGCTTGCCGTCGGGTGCGAAGGCCAGGGCATATGGTGTGCGGTGGCCGCTGCTCCAGGTCTCAGCCGGGGTCATGTTTGGCCCGGAGACGCTGTAGGTGCGCACTACCGTCGCGGTCTTGGCGACCTCGGTATCCC
>CANKEA010000157.1 GCA_947480815.1 Caulobacterales bacterium
ATGCCTCGATGATCGCGGGAATCCGCGCTGGCCGGGGCGAAAAGCACGTATGTCGCCACAATGACCTGGGGCACCTGGAAGCCCTGCTGACCGCTGCGCCGGTCGATGCACCTAAACTGATCGCGTTCGAGAGTGTCTATTCCATGGATGGCGATATCGCCGACATCCCGGCGATCGTGGCCCTGGCCAAGCGCTTCGGCGCCATGACCTACCTTGATGAGGTGCACGCCGTCGGCATGTACGGCCAGCGCGGCGGTGGTGTTGCCGAACGCGATGGGGTCATGGATCAGATCGACATCTGTGAAGGCACCCTGGGCAAGGCATTCGGCGTGATGGGTGGATATATCGCTGCCGACACGGTGATCGTCGACGCGATCCGCTCCTATGCCGGCGGCTTCATCTTCACGACATCGCTGCCTCCCGCCCTGACCGCCGGTGCGGCGGCAAGCGTGCGCTATTTGAAAGCGCACAACGAAGTGCGTATCGCTCATCAGGAGCGAGCGGCGACTTTGAAGCGCATGATGGTCGAGGCCGGCCTTCCGGTAATGCCATCGACGAGCCACATCGTGCCGGTGCTGGTCGGAGATCCGGTGCACTGCAAGCTGGTTTCGGATCTATTGCTCAGTGACTACGGCGTCTATGTGCAGCCGATCAATTATCCCACGGTGGCCCGTGGAACAGAGCGCCTGCGCTTTACGCCGACGCCGTTCCACACCGATGAGATGATGCGAGACTTGGTCAACGCCTTGTCGAAGCTGTGGGCGCACTGCAACGTGGCTCGCCTTGGCGGCTACGCAGCCTAGTACTTCAGTTCAGCCGGGTTCGCCTTGGCTTGCGCTGGGCGTTTAGGTCCAACAACAGTTGAACGATCTCGCGGTCAGGGTAAGAGAGGCCACTTTCTAATCGGAGCCGCCGTCATGACCCCCGTTGAGACCGACTTTGTACGCGCCGCCGGCTTCTTCGGCGAGGGTCTGGGTCGCGGCGATCCGGCTATTGCTGGCTGGATTGAACATGAACTGGAGCGCCAGCAGAGCCAGATTGAGCTGATTGCCTCAGAAAATATTGTCAGCCGGGCGGTTCTAGAGGCGCAGGGCTCGATTCTGACCAACAAATACGCCGAGGGCTACCCCGGCAAGCGCTACTACGGTGGCTGCGAGTTTGTGGACGAGATTGAGACCCTGGCTATTGAACGGGCCAAACAGCTGTTCGGGGCGGGTTTTGCCAATGTGCAGCCGCATTCAGGCAGCCAGGCCAACCAGGCGGTGTTCAATGCGCTGTTGAAACCCGGCGACGCCTTCATGGGCATGGACCTTGCGGCTGGTGGGCACCTGACCCACGGCAGCCCCGCCAACCAGTCCGGCAAATGGTTCAAGCCGGTGCCCTACACTGTGCGCCAGCAGGACTGCCTTATCGACTATGACGCCTTGGCCGAGATCGCCAAGCGCGAGTCGCCTAAACTCATCATCGCCGGCGGCAGTGCCTATGCGCGCCAGATCGACTTTGCCAAGTTCCGCGCCGTGGCGGACAGCGTCGGGGCCTATCTGATGGTCGACATGGCCCATTTCGCCGGTCTGGTCGCCGGGGGTGCACATTCTAACCCCGTGCCGCACGCCCATGTGGTGACAACCACGACCCACAAGACCCTGCGCGGTCCGCGCGGCGGTATGATTCTGACCAATGACGAAGCGATTGCCAAGAAGATCAATTCGGCCATTTTCCCAGGCATCCAGGGCGGCCCGCTGATGCATGTGATCGCCGCCAAGGCCGTAGCCTTCGGGGAGGCGCTGACGCCGGAGTTCAAGGGCTATGCCCATGCCGTTGTCGCCAATGCGCGCGCGCTGAGTGAAGCCCTTCAAGCAGCGGGCCTCTCAATCGTGACTGGTGGCACCGATACCCACCTGATGAGTGCCGACCTGCGCCGCAAGGGCGTGACGGGGCGCGACACCGAGCAAGCGTTGGAGCGGGCGTTCATCACCTGCAACAAGAACAGCGTGCCGTTCGACCCTGCCCCATTCACCGTTACCTCGGGCGTGCGCCTGGGGACGCCGGCGGGTACCACGCGCGGCTTTGGCGAGGCGGAGTTCCGCACGGTTGGTGGAATGATTGGCCGGGTGGTTGACGGTTTGGCAGCTAATGACGGCCAACTGGAAAATGTTGAGGCATCGGTTCGTGAAGAGGTAAAGGCCTTGACCGCCCGCTTCCCCATCTACGCTTAGGGGTATAGGCTGGCCGCGAACACAAGGTCTTCCATGCGTTGCCCCTTTTGCGGACAAGTCGAAAGTCAGGTCAAGGATAGCCGCCCGGCTGAAGACGGCGCGGCAATTCGTCGCCGTCGGTCGTGTCCAGACTGCGATGGCCGATTCACGACCTTCGAACGCGTTCAGTTACGTGAACTAACGATCCTGAAGCGGTCTGGTCGGCGTGCGCCATTTGAACGCGAGAAACTGATCCGGTCGATTTCTATAGCGCTGCGCAAAAGGCCGATCGAGCCTGAGCGCATCGAACGGATGGTCAATGGCATTGTCCGACAGTTGGAAAGCCAGGGCGAAATTGAACTCCCGTCGAGTTCCGTCGGCGAACTGGTCATGACGGCGCTAAAGTCGCTAGATGACGTGGCCTATGTACGTTATGCGTCGGTCTATCGCGATTTTCGTCAGACTGAAGACTTCGCCAAGTTCCTGGGCCAGGAAGGCCTGGGCGATGGGGATTAGGAACGGTGATAGGCCAGCGCACGAGCGAACTTGTTGTCGGGCCGGGGTCTTATTCCCGAGGTAGTGATGCCTTGTTTGCCGGGACAATCAATCTGGCACCGTCGTTAGGCCAAGCATTTTTGGCGTTTTTAGGAAGCGTTTGATGGCCGCAAAACCGCAAGCGCGTTCGGTGGCGCGCCTGGCCGCCATCCAGGCGCTTTACCAGATGGAAGCCGCCCAGGCCGGCGTGGATACCGTCGTGGCCGAATTCACGGCGCACCGCTTTGAGCGTGACTTGGAAGGCCAGACCCTAGCCGTTGCCGATGAGGTGTTCTTCGCCGAGATCGTGCGCGGGATTGTGGCCGAACAAGGTGGGGTCGATCGTGCCATCGCCCGGCGATTGGCTAAAGGATGGAAACTAGAACGGATTGACGCCACCTTACGGGCAACGCTTCGGGCTGGTGCCTATGAGTTGTTGCATCGGCCAGATGTGCCGACCGAAGTGGTGATCGATGAATATGTCGAGATCACCAAGTCGTTCTTTGAGGGCCCCGAGCCAGGCTTCGTCAATGGCGCTCTGGACGCCATCGCCCACGATGAACGGGCCTGAGTTTCGCCATCCCGGCGAGTTTGAGAACATCGCTCGCCTGCTGCGGCCCTTGACGCGGGGTGATCCTGCCGCGCTCGACCTCTTGGACGATGCTGCCGTTATGCCCGGGTGGTCAGGGTTTGACCTGGTGTTGTCGCAGGACGCCATGACGGCCGGGGTGCATTTTTTGCCCGAAACACCTCTGGACCTGGTCGGTCGTCGCCTGCTGCGCGCCGCCCTGTCAGATCTCGCGGCGAAGGCGGCAAAGCCATTCTCCTATCTGCTGACTGTAGCCTGGCCAGATGGGTCTGGATGGGCAGCTCGAGAAGCCTTGGCCAATGGGCTGGCCCAGGATGGCGACATATTCGGCGTCTCACTGATCGGCGGCGACACGGTCTCTACCCCGGGTCCGTTCATGGCCAGCGTTACGGTGTTGGGCTGGTCGCCTGCAGGAGCGATGGTGCGGCGGGGTGGGGCGCAGGCCGGTGACCTTTTGGTCGTGAGTGGCACGATCGGCGATGGCCACCTCGGGCTGTTGGCGGCGAAGGGTGAGATCGCGCCCGATCGGCATCTGCTTGAGCGATTTTACCGGCCTCAACCGCGCTTCGATCTGGCGGCCGCGATCCAAGGTTATGCCCATGCCAGCGCTGATGTTTCCGACGGATTTTTGGCGGACGCCCATAATATTGCTGTGGCCAGCGGGTTGAAGGTTGTCATCGATCTGGATCGGTTGCCACTGTCAAAGCCGGCCAGCGTCTGGCTGGAGGCGCAGGTGGACGGCGTTGCTGGCCTCGCTGGGCTGGCCAGCGGTGGCGACGACTATGAAATCGTAATGGCTGTGCCGCCGGATGCTCTGGGCCCCTTTAGGGTCGCAGCCGGCGCCGAGGTGGCTGTCGTCGGCCGATTCGAGGTTGGGGAGGGGGCAGAGGTGCAGTTTGGCGGAGCGCCGGTGC
>CANKEA010000158.1 GCA_947480815.1 Caulobacterales bacterium
GGAGCGCCTCTGGGCACCCTGGAAGCTTGAGGGCGAGGCCCTGGCGCAGGGCAAGCTGGACGCCACCATCCTGGCGATAAAGCGACAGGAAGACGCCGGGCTCGACATCGTCGGCGACGGCGAGCAGGCACGGTCGCATTTCGTGCATGGCTTTCTGGCCAACGTCGGCGGCATCGATTTCGAAAACAAGAAGACAATCGGTATCCGCAATGATCGCTATAAGGCCGACTGCCCCAATGTGATTGGGCCGATCGTACGCACGGGGTCTGTGCACAGCGCCGAGGCCCGCTCCGCCCGCGCCCACACCCGCAAGACGCTGAAGTTCACCCTGCCCGGCCCGATGACCCTGGTCGATACACTGGCAGACGACTACTACGGCGACCGCGCCAAGATGGCCTTCGCCTTCGCCGAGGCGCTGAACGAAGAAGCCCTCGAACTGGAGGCTCTGGGCGTCGACATCATTCAGTTCGATGAGCCGGCGTGGAACGTCTACATGAGCTTGGTGCCCGAATGGGGCCTACCGGCCCTGGAGCGCGCCAAGCAGGGACTGAAGTGCAAGACCGCCGTTCACATCTGCTATGGTTACGGCATTAAGGCCAATAACGACTGGAAAGCCTCGCTTGGCATGGAATGGCGCCAGTACGAGGACACACTTCCGCATATCGCAAAAAGCAGCCTCGACATGGTCTCGCTGGAATGCCGCAACTCCAAGGTTCCGATTGAACTGATTGGCCTACTCAAGGGCAAGGACGTCATGGTCGGATGCATCGACGTGGCCACCGATGAGATCGAGACACCCGAGGACGTAGCCGCCACAATCCGTGCCGCCATGAACTATGTGCCGCCCGAGAAGTTTTTCCCCGCCACCAACTGCGGCATGGCCCCCATGAACATCGACGTTGCCTATGGAAAGCTGGCATCCCTCGCCCAGGGGGCGACGATCGTTCGCAAGGAACTCGGCGGGTCCTGACACCGCCGATCTCGAACCGAGAAAGGCCAGATCTGGCTGAACACGCAAGGGTCGCTCATCTTCGGGCGGCCCTTTCTTTTTACGGTATCGCCCCGCCAGGTCATTGCGCCCTATCCGCCCGCGCCAATGCGGCGCATGATCCGTTTCCAACCCACCGACAATCCGCATCGCTCGAGCGCCGAGGCAGCCGCCCCGGCGGCGGATAGCCTGTCGGTCAGCAGAAGGAAAACCGTACCGTGAAAGAATCCAAGGGCAAAACCAAGAAGGCCCAGCCTGCCAAAGCCAACGCATCGGCACCAAGCTTGAAAGGCGTGTTGGCACCACTGAGCAAGGGCAAGAAGTAGACGCTCGCGAAGTGGCCCGGGTGACCTTTTTTACCGTTCAGACTGTGGAGCGTCGCGGGAAACGGCTGGTGACAGGACAGCCCCGGCAATTCAAGACCGCAGCCGAAGCCTTGCGCAACGGCGAACGCCAGTCGGCCTCAAGCCTCGGGGTCGTGGTTTTACAGATCGAGGGCGACCCAGAGTTCGAGGATTGGGGCGAGCCAAAGCTGCTCGCGACCCATGGCGAGGTTCCTGAGCGGGACTAGCTCAAAGTCTTCAAGCTGGCACCGTTATAGTTGGCATTGAGCAGCACGGCCGAGCCCACCAGGGGTGCCGGCGCCGGCTGGCATAAGCTGGAAGACCTTGTCGGACACCAGCGGGATCATGCGTCGACACCTGCCCCATTGGCTTGCAAATGAAGGAGGGGCTTTACCGCAGGAGGTGTGACGCCAGCCTTTCCAGCTGTACCCGGATGTCGGGGGCGGCCGTCAGCTGCCAGAAGCGGGCACGGGTCAGGGCCCCCACGGCCATGATGCGATTGTGGGGCTGGCCGTCGCGCGCCAGCACATGCTCCTGCGCATCAGTGTCCATGCCCAGCCCGAGCGCGCTTGGCCGGATCAGGCCTTCGGCGAGGAGCTGACGCAATAGAGGCTCATCGGAGCGGGTCAATCCCGCCTCGGGGCCAGCGCAGTTGATCAGCCAGTTGGCCGTCGTGCGATGGGTTGTGCCAGATCCACGCGGAATCCAGTCCGCGGTGATCACGCCCTCCCCGCCCCTGGCGTCGACCAGCCGGCCTGCGGCGTAGCGAAAGGTTTCGTCAGCCTGCAGCGCGTCGATCCGTGCTCCGACTGCAGGTGCAAGGCGGTGGCGGTGCACCTCCCAGAAGGGCCTCAGGTGGCGCACGAAACTGGCCCGCTGTTTGGGCGGTAAACTGGCCCAGAGGGCCTGCGCCTGCGGCCGATGACCGTCGAGTAGGCTGCGCCAATCCGCCCCCTCTCGGATGACGGCGCGGAACGCCTGCAGGGATCGAGATAGGGTTGCCGCCGCCGGAGGCGGCTCAATCGGCGTCTCTGGCCCGATAACATGATGGCGTGGCAACTGACCACGCCGCGACAGCGCCATCAGTTGGCCGCGATGGCCAAGGCGCCGCAGGGTCAGCGTCACATCAACCATGGTCAGGCTGGTTCCGATCAGGAACACGCTCTCCCCTGTGCCGACCATTTTGAGCGGATCGGCGCTCCAAGGATCCGCGATGAAGCGCTCGTGGGCGAGCACCGGATGGCCGGACGGAAACGGGGCGGTCGGTGCCAAATTGCCCAGGGCCAGAACCGCCGCATCGGCCGCAAGCGCGCCGCCCCGGCGCAGGGTCAGTGTAACCCTACCTGGCACCGGCCTTAGGGCGTCGACATCATCCGTGATGAGCGAGAGACGCTCGCCGCCAGGTCCTTTGATGGCCTCGGCAAGGCGGTCGCGGATGTACTGGCCGAACAGCCGACGTTGCACGAAGTCGCTCGGATCGGCATGGGGCATCCCGCCAGGACCGCGCAACCAGTGGAGAAAATCCTGCGGCCGGTCGGCAATGACATCCATAGCGGCGGCGCGGACGTTGAGGAGGTGATCAGGCTCGTCGGTGCCATAGGCTACGCCCGGTCCGAATACCCCGGAGCGGTCGATCAGCAGCACCTGTGGGCCATCTGCATTGGCCAGCAGATTTATAGCCAACAATACACCGGAAAAACCGCCACCGATGATGGCGATACGCTCGCTGGATAGGGGATCGGTCATGGGCCGATAGATCACCGGTTACCGCGGACACGCCGCGCGTTCGGCCTCACTAATGGGTGTAGCGGCCCAAAGGAACCCGCGTGCGAATGATCCCCAGAGGAAGCCCACCCAGCGGCCGGCGAATGCCACGCCGGTCCAAAGCACGATCGAGGCACAGCTGGTGATGCGGACACTGGCCGGCGGCCAAGCCAAGCGCGGCGAACTTTGCAAACATCTTCGACATCGGTGCCTCCTGACACCGACTGTCGGTCGCTGTGGTCTGACGCGCGACACTTTTGTTTGGAGACCTGTTTCCAGTCTGATCATTAGCCCAAGGCGGAACTAACGCGGGGCCAGGGCAACTCAAATATTGTGCAAAGTGCGCAGTTGCGCGTCTATCGGCCCCTTAAGATCGTGGCGGTCACCGATGGTTACGCCGACATAGGCACCGTGACGCCAGATCCCATGACTGTCGAAAGAGGTGCCTTCCGTGACGTGGATCAAGGTAAAATTGGTCGGCAAGGGCTGCTCGCCGGAGACCACCAACAGGGCACCCTGGGCGTTAATGTTGCGGATCGCACAGTCGATGGAGATTTCGGCGTTGGACCCGTAGCAGATGCGGCCGCGCAACAGCGCGCGTTGGCGGTGATTGGCGCGACGGTCGTTCCAGGCGTTCGTGGCGCTATCCATGCCGCCCCAATAGGCCCGCCATCCTTTCCGGCGGATTTACGGGGGAGGCCGCCGGCGATCTGTGAAGGCTCACTCGGACTCGACGATCACCACCTCGCCCGTCGCGGCCTCCAGGCGAAGTTCGAGCAGAGGCTGGTAGGCCTCGTCATCGAGAAAGGCGTTGGCCAGGGCCGCCGTTGGAAACCGCACTAAGATCACACGCCGCCGCGCGGGCCTGCCCTCACGGACCGTGAGATCCTCGGTATTGACGATCGTCAAGCCATCAAAACACTGGATTTGCGGCACCACCAGTTCACGATATCGCGCAAATTTCTGCGGGTCGTGGATATCGAGCGTGGCCAGGATATAGGCCGTCATGGATCATTCCTCACGGTGGATTGGGCCATAGTCGTGGCCGCTTGGTTCGTTGTAAACTGCAGCATAACGTCGGAGGACCCACCATGGACATCAGCATCGTCGGCTGGGCGCACAC
>CANKEA010000159.1 GCA_947480815.1 Caulobacterales bacterium
CCCTCGTCCCAGACGATCTTGAGGTCGGCACGGGCACGGTTGGCGGTCCAGTAATCGGAAGCCAGGATAGCGACGCCATCGACCAGCCCCGTCGGGTTGGTCCCGCCCTTGACCACGAAGGCGTCGATCACGCCAGGCCGGGCTTTGGCGGCGGTCAGGTCTGCGCTGACCAGCCGACCGCCATAGACCGCGCATTTCTCAAATACGGCGATCGCCATGCCTGGCACGACGACATCAACGCCGTAGAGCGGCTGGCCGGTGACGATCTTGGGGCTATCGACGCCCGAATGCGATTTGCCGATGATCTTGTAGGCGGCAGCGTCTTTTAATTTGAGGCTGGCTGGATCGGGCGGCGGCAGTGACGCCGCATCGTTGGCCACTTGGCCGTAGGTCAGCTTACGGCCAGTCGGCGTATGGGTGATCACCCCGGCAGCCGTGGCGCATTCCGCGGGCGCGGTTTTCCAGCGTGCTGCCGCAGCCATCACCAGCATTTCACGCGCCGCCGCGCCGACCTGGCGCATCGGGATCCAAAGCGTTGGCGTCGCCGTACTGCCGCCGGCGTACTGACGGCCATAGATTGCCTGGTTCGCCATCGCCTGTTCGATATGAATCTGGGTCCAGTCGACGTCCAGTTCCTCGGCGATCAGCATCGGCAGCATAGTCTTGATGCCCTGTCCGACCTCCGGGTTCTTGGCCATGACGGTGATCGAGCCATCGGGCCGAATGCTGACATAGGCGCTGAGCTTGGCGGCCGTCTGGGCTGCCGCGCCCTGCACCATACCGATGCCGAGCATCAGTCCGCCGCCGGTGGCGACACTGGCTTTCAGAAAAGCGCGGCGAGAAGTCTGGAGTTCGGCGGTCATGTCGTGCGCCATAATCAGATCTCCCGGCTGTCGGCGGTTGGCAGGCCGGCGGCCTGTTTGATCGCGGCGCGAATGCGGATGTAGGTGGCGCAGCGGCAGATGTTCCCAGCCATGGCGGCGTCGATATCCGCATCGGTCGGCTTGGGCTTAGCGGCCAACAGGCCCGCAGCGCTCATGATCTGGCCAGCTTGGCAGTAGCCGCATTGCACGACATCCAGGTCGAGCCAGGCTTTTTGGAGCTTTTCGCCAATCGGATCGGCTGCCATGGCTTCGATCGTGGTCACTGCCCTAGCACCGACCGCGCTGACCTTGGTTACGCAGGAGCGGGTGACCTTGCCATCGAGGTGCACTGTACAGGCACCACAAAATCCGCCGCCACAGCCGAACTTTGGCCCCTTGATGTCGAGCACATCGCGCAATGCCCACAGGAGGGGCATGTCTCCGTCAACATCGACGGTGTGGTTCTTGCCGTTGACCTTGATAGTGAACGCCATGGTGCACTCCCCTTTGATCGGCACAGAATACTCTTGCAGAGCATCTCCGCAAATAGAGCGAACACCATTTACAGCCTGGACCGGTTAGGTCGATAGTCATGGCGCGTTTTGTGGAGGAATCCGTGGTTCAACTGACCATCAACGGCAAGATGCGTGACCTGGACATCGAGCCAAACGCGCCCCTGCTCTGGGTGCTGCGCGACGAGTTGGGCCTGACCGGAACGAAATTCGGCTGCGGCATCGGGACCTGCGGTGCCTGTACGGTGCATATCGACGGCGTCGCCACCCGATCCTGCGTCACACCGATCGAGCGAGTGGCCGGGAAATCGGTAACGACCATAGAGGCGCTGTCGGCGGATTCGACCCATGCGGTACAACAGGCCTGGATCGCCGAGGATGTCGTCCAGTGCGGCTATTGCCAGTCGGGACAGATCATGGCGGCCGTGGCCCTGCTTCGCGCCACGCCCAACCCAACCGACGCTGACATTAATGCCAAGATGAGCAACCTTTGCCGCTGCGGCACCTATCCGCGCATCCGCAAGGCGATCCATCGCGCCGCCGCCGCCCTGGCCGCAGCCGGCAAGAGGGCTTGAACTCATGACAAAACACGACTTGGCCCTCTCACGGCGCGCCTTGATCAGCGCCATGATCTCGGCCGGCGGCGGCCTCGCTGTCGGCGTCTTCGTGCCCAGCTTCGCCCAGGCAAAACAGCTTGGAGCCGTACTCTCAGGCGACGAGAGCCTGGCACCGCGAGAAATGAACGCCTTCATCGTCATCGATCCGGACAACACGGTCACTGTCCGCCTGCCCCATACCGAAATGGGCCAGGGCGCGGCCACGGCCCTGTCGATGATTGTCGCAGAAGAGCTGGAATGCGATTGGACGAAAGTGCAGTGCGAGCACGCCTCCGCCAACCGCAACCTGCGTGACAAGGGCGTCTACCACAGCATGACGACGGTCGGCAGCCAGGGGGTGCGGACCTCCTATGCCTACCTGCAACAGGCCGGAGCCAGTGCGCGCGTGCGGCTGGTGCAAGCCGCCGCTGAACAATGGCAAGTTCCCGTCGTTGAATGCGCCGCAGCCGACGGCGCTGTAACCCATCTCCCGAGTAAGCAATCGCTGACCTTCGGTGCCCTGGCGACCAAGGCCGCCGCCATCACCATGGGTACCGAGCCGACCACAAAGACACCCGACCAGTTTCGCTTCATTGGTAAGCGCACCGCTCGCCTCGATTCCGCGCCCAAGGTGAATGGCTCGGCGCAGTTCGGCATCGATACCCAGATACCGGGTATGGTCTATGCGGCAGTGGCCAATTGCCCCGTGTTCGGCGGCTTGCTGAAAGCGGTGGACGATAGCCCCGCCAAGGGCCAGCGCGGCGTGATCGCCGTGGTCAAACTCGAAAACGCCGTCGTCGTGGTGGCTGACCGCTACTGGCGTGCGCGCTCGGTCCTGGCGCTGCTCAAGCCGGAATGGGACGTGGGCGACCGGGCTGCGGTGGACACACCGATGCTCAAGAAAATGTATCTCGACGCCCTCGACGGCCCGATGGTCACGGCGGAGAAGATCGGCGATCCAGCCGGCACACTCGCGGCACCGGGCGCGAAACTTGTATCGGCCACCTATGAGGCACCGATGCTTAGCCATGCGCCAATGGAGCCGATGAACGCCACGGTGCAGATTTCGGCAGACCGCGTAGATGTCTGGATAGGCAGTCAGTCACCGCCCGCAGCCCTGCGCCAGGCAGCCCAGGCGGCAGGCGTCGATCCCTCAAAGGTATTCGTCCACAACTGCTATGTCGGCGGCGGCTTTGGCCGGCGTACCCAACATGAGGAGCTGATCCAGGCCGTTCAGGTGGCCAAGGTCGTGGGCAAGCCCGTCAAACTGATCTGGTCGCGGGAAGAAGACATCCGCCAGGATCACTACCGGCCCCAGGCGGCGGCACGCTTCAACGCGGTCATCGGTCCAGACAGCAAGACAATAGCGCTGGACATCAAAATCGCCGTGCCGTCGATCTTCCGCTCGCTGAAGATCAACCCGGCGGCCGACGGGCTAGAGCCTATGGCCTTCGAAACCATGGGTTCAGCGGCAAGCCCCTACAATATCCCCAACAAGCAGATCGGGGTGATGCTCAAGAACACCCACGTGCCGGTCATGTTCTGGCGCGGGGTTGGCGGCTCGCAGAACTGCTTCCTGATGGAAAGCTTCGTCGACGAAATGGCCCATGCGGCGGGAGTCGATCCCTGGGAATTCCGGCGCTCTATGGTCACGCGTCCCGACATGATCGGGGTGCTGAATGTGATGAAAGAGAAGGGCAACTGGGGCAAACCCATGGGCCCTGGCCAAGGCCGAGGCATGGCGATCTGCGAAAGCTATAACAGCGTCACCGGCCAGGTCGCCGAAGTCACGGTAACGCCGGACGGCAAGCTCAAGGTCGACCGCGTGGTCTGCGTGGTCGACTGCTATCACGTGGTCAATCCCAACACCGTAGAACAGCAATGCCAGGGCGGAGCGATCATGGCCCTGACCGCCGCCCTGTACGGCGAGATCAACATCGACAAGGGCGCGACGGTTCAGAGCAACTTTAACACCTACCGCCTGCTTAGAATGGCCGAGACGCCTCAGATCGAAGTCTATCTGCCGGCCTCGGGCGGACCCAAGTGGGGCGGGATCGGCGAGCCCTCGGTGCCGCCCCTCGCACCGGCGGTTTGCAACGCTATCTTCGCCGCCACGGGAATACGGGTGCGCAGCTTGCCGTTGAAAAACGTCAATCTGAAAAAGGTCTAGGCGGCCCCGCTATCGCCAAGATCGGCCCGGGTATCGACGTCGAACAACACGCCTCGGTCGCCTGTTTCGATAAGCG
>CANKEA010000160.1 GCA_947480815.1 Caulobacterales bacterium
ACCCCCTAATCGCACCACAGTTTGCGAATGTGGAAAAGGACGTTTGGCAATCTCGCTTGCCATCGTCAAGGGGTTAAGAATCTCGACATGCAAACCCGTCGGCATTTGAGCATTTATGTTGCATCGCAGCGTGTCGTTTTTCAAAGCCCGCTATGCCTTTCTCGCTCAGCGAGAAAGTATGCGCTGCACTGCAATATAAAACCCAACAAAGCTTGATCGCCCGTCACGGGCGCAGAAGGGCACCCGATCCAAGGCCAAATTCAGCCGAACATATTCAATCAATCTGTGATGAAGCCAACAAGCCCAGGGCAGGCCTGCGGCGGACGACAGACCATAAATGCCAAAAAATGGAATGGTGCCTGGGGGCGGATTCGAACCACCGACACGCGGATTTTCAATCCGCTGCTCTACCAACTGAGCTACCCAGGCCTGGTCGTACCGCCATTCGGCGCTTGGCCAATCGGCGGGGAGCAGGGTCTATAGAAGAGCCCGCTTGCGGTGTCCAGCGGGCCAGATCACTCCTCGTCTGGAACCTGCATCGGCGCGGGAACACCGTCTTCATCGTCGTCCTCGCCGGCTGGAATGGCATAAGACCCCGATAGCCAGCGCTGCAGATCGAGATCAGCGCAGCGCCTCGAGCAGAATGGCTTGAACTCGGCTTCCGCGGGCCGTTTGCAAATCGGACATTTTCCAGTGATCATTGAGCCGACACGTCTATCCGCCCGGCGGGCCATTCCGCCTGTGGCTGCACGGTGAAACGCGCACCCAGTCGTTCCGTCAAGTTGGGCGAGAACACGGCAAATGCCGTAGCAGTCAAAGAATCGCATCGGGCGACAAGGCGCGCACCGGGTGCCACCCTGCCCTCACGCTCCAGCGCCCGAGCCAGCCGCAAGGCACAGGTCAGCGGCGTGGGCGTACCATCGGCGTCCAGCAGGTCTTCGACAACCGGCCGGCGCAGACGCGGCACGGTCAGCTCCAGGGTTCCGAACTTGCTGATGGGCCCAATCGCCACGCCAGGGCTATCCGGCGCAAATGCGTCGCGCGCCGCCATGGTCAAAGCGGTTCCGTCGTGGCCGCGGCCCACCAGGTCAAAGACAACTATGCCGCCCAAGGCCTTAAGGCGCAGCAGGCGCGCTGCGTGGGTCAGAGCCGCGAGGTTGGCAGCGCGGGCTGCGCGTTTGGCGTCCGCGCCTGGCCGTTCACCCAGGTCAATGTCGATAGCGATCAGAGCCCGGGTCGGCTCGATGCTAAGTGTACCGCCCCCCGGCAAGGCATGGACGATTCCGAGAGCGGCGTCCTCGGCGGCGTCAGCGGCCTCTCGGGCCTGGGCTCCCATCAGCGGCGCAGCCTTGGCCCAATGCGCCAGGTTTTCTGCCAGGCTGGGCGCGGCTTCCAACAAGCGAGGCGGACCCTCTGAGGGTTCCAAGAGCCGCACCACAGCCACCTTGCCCCGCCGCGCCTGGCTGCGCACCTCAACGGCCACGGATTGACCTTGATGGAGCTGCGGGCCGTCGGCTTTCAGCGGCAGGATGGCATCGATACCCCCGGGGAGCTCAACAAAGGCCGAGGCAAAAGCGCGTTCAATGCGCCGAACGCGTCCGACGGCGCGCACGCCCGGCTGGTTCAGCGGATCAGCGCCATCGCGCGCGATGACGAGGCGTTCGGGCAAACCATCAAGCAAAACCACGCCACGCGACTCGCCAATACTAACGTCAAGATAGGCGACGCGGCGGCTCATCCGGTCCAGCCCAGACCACGCAGCAAGGCCAGGGCCTCGTAGAGGGGCAGGCCGACCACGCCGGTGTAGGAGCCGGAAAGGTCGGTAACGAAGGCACCGGCCATCTGGTGGATTTTGTAGCCGCCCGCCGCGTCTTGCCACTCGCCACCGGCGATGAAGTCTGCAGTCTCTTGAGGCGTAAGGCGTTTAAACGTGATCCGGGTCTCAGTCAGGCGGCTGGCCTGGCGCCCGTCCGGCGCGACCACGGCCACGCCGGTCATCACCCGGTGGGCGCGGCCGGAAAGCAACTTGAGCATCGCGCGGGCCTGCGCTTCATCAACGGGCTTGTTTAGTACGCGGCGCCCGACGGCGACCAAGGTATCTGCGGCCAATACGAATGCATCGGGATGGCGCAGAGCTACGGCCTGAGCCTTCTCGACCGCCAACCGCAGCGCGAGACGCCGGGGCGTCTCATCCCGGCCGGGAGTCTCGTCAATCTCGGGCGGATCAACCGCATCCGGGGTCACCCCGACTTGCGCCAGCAACTGCAGGCGCCGGGGACTGGCACTGGCCAGGATCAGGGCTGGACATTTCATAGGGGGATATAGCCGCCCTAAGCGCCAAAGGTCGATGGCGCGCCGAACTCGGCCTTCATGTGAGCCGCCAACGCATCGCGGGTCTCGCGGTAGGCCGCGAGGATCTTGTCACGCCGCCCCTCGGTCAAACTGGGGTTGGAGGTCAGCCAGAACAGCAGGATCGTAGCACTGTTGCGCGTCAACGCCGCCGCACCGAGCTGAGCCGAGGGCGTTAGGCTGACGATGACATCGAAGCAATCGTCTTCCAGATTACCGAAGGTCTTGGGATTGTGTCCCGAAAGATCGATTCCGATCTCGTCCATGACTGGCAACATGAAGGGGTCAAGGTCGGCGTCCTTGGTCTGGGCACCGCAGGATTCGACAAACAGACGAGAACCAAACATCGGCTTCATCAGCCCCGCGGCCATGGGCGATCGAACGCCATTGAAGCTGCAGGGGAACAGCACTGATACGGGCAAGCGCTGGGTCATGCGGACCGCCGATGTAGGGCGCAGATCAGAGTAAAAAGCCTGCGAGCGGTAGGCATATCGACCTCCACCTTGCCGTCCAGCCGCCCTTGCAGCAACAGCGAGCCCTCATCGTGCAAAGCGCGGCGCGCTCATATCCAGCGCCAACCGCCCGTCAATCAGAGAAAGGCCCAGGTCGAATGGCCCCCGCCCGCCCGGCACTGGAGAGAAGTGATTCTGCGCTAGCAGATCGAAGATCGCCACCTGCCGTTCCTGCTACTGGTCACGCGATACAGGGCTCAGTGACCGCTCATCGATCTGCACCGTAAGCAGATACTGGCCGTCCGACGGGCTCATCCATCTCCAGAAGGCGTTTTGGGTTGGGGCAGGCGCAGGGCCGCCGAGCGGGCGTGGGCAGGCAGGCCCTCCACCGTCGCAAGCGCCACCGTGGCGGGGCCCAGACGCGCGAAGGCCGCCTCATCGCAGCGAACGATCGAGGTGCGCTTCAGGAAGTCGTAAATCGACAGCCCCGAGCTAAACCGCGCTGCGCGACTGGTTGGCAGGACGTGATTGGATCCGGCCACATAGTCGCCAATCGCTTCAGGCGTGAACCGTCCCAGGAAGATCGCCCCGGCGTGGCGCACCTTGTCGCTCAATGCCTGGCCATCGGCACAGGCAAACTCGACGTGTTCGGGCGCGATGCGGTCGACCAGACCCGGGCTTGCCGGCAGCGGCGCGATCACCACAGCGCCGTGGTCACGCCAAGAGGCGGCGGCGTCTTCGCCTGTGGACAGGGACTGGAGTTGCACCTGCACCTGCTGTTCGATCGCGGCGGCGAAGTCGGGGTCGTCGGTGATCAGGATCGATTGCGCTGCCGGATCGTGCTCGGCCTGACTCAGCAGATCCGCGGCAATCCAGGCGGCTTCGTTCTGGGCGTCGGCAACAACCACGATCTCAGAGGGACCCGCGAGGGCATCGATACCAACGACGCCGTAGAGCCGGCGCTTTGCCGCTGTGACATAGGCATTGCCAGGGCCAACAATCTTGTCGACCGGCAGGATTGGCCCTGCGCCATAGGCCAAAGCGGCGGCAGCCTGGGCCCCGCCGATGCGCCAAATTTCAGTGACGCCGGCTTCCTGGGCGGCGGCCAGGACCGCCGGTTCCAGCCTTCCTGGTGGCGTGACCATGGCGATGCGATCAACGCCGGCGACCTGGGCCGGAACCGCGTTCATCAAGACGGTAGACGGATAGGCCGCCCGGCCGCCGGGCACATAGATTCCGACCGATTCCAATGCGGTCCATCGCCAGCCCAGCTCCACGCCCAGGTCGTCGGTCCAGCTTTGGTCGGCGGGGTGCTGGCGGGTGTGGTAGGCGCGAATGCGTGCGGCGGCGAGCGCAATGGCCTCGCGCGCAGCAGGATCGCACTGTGCCGCCCCAGCGGCGA
>CANKEA010000161.1 GCA_947480815.1 Caulobacterales bacterium
AAGCCGCGTTGGTCGGCTGAAGTGGCTAGGCCCCTATACTGAAGAGGCGCTAACGACAGCGGCGAAGGATGGGCGAGGCGTTATCATTACGCCTATCGCGTTTGTTTCAGAGCACGTCGAAACCTTAGTTGAGATGGACCATGAATACGCGCTCTTGGCGGAAAGCATCGGGGTTCGATCCTATGTCCGGGTGCCAGCCTTGAGCATCGATACAGACTTCATCAATGCGTTGACGCAAGCGACGACCAAGGCTTTGGAAAAAACTGGTATCTGCCCGGCCGGCTCTGGATGCGGTAAGTCTTGGAAGGGCTGCCCTTGCCGTAAGGACGTTGCCGTATGATTCTTTGGTTTGTCGCGCATTATGACCTGATGCGCGGACTACATATTCTTGCCGTAATCGCTTGGATGGCCGGATTACTCTATCTGCCGCGGCTGTACGTTTATCACTGCGGAGCCATTGCCGGAGGAGAACTGGACGCAATCCTAAAGATTATGGAGCGCCGTCTCTTGAGGGGTATCATCAACCCCTCAATGATCATCACGCTCATCTTTGGGCTCTGCCTCATCGTCGCGGATGGCAATATCCGAGGCTGGGCATTTTTGTTGCAACCCTGGATGATCACAAAGCTGGTCGGGGTTGCGTTTCTATTTGCATGGCACGGCTATTTAGCCCGGGCGCGTAAGCACTTTGAGGATGGGATAAACATTCGGCCAGAGAAGTTTTGGCGCGCGACGAATGAGCTACCGTTCCTAGCGGCCATCATTATGGTGATTGCTGTAACAACGGAATTTGGTCGGCACTGACACTCGGCGAACAGGGCTCCATGCTTGACCCCACCGGCACGCTGTGGTTTGCGTTCCCTACCCATGCTGGGTCGATAGACTCGGTATGCCTGCCTTTTTGCGGACCATGAGCGCAAGAGCTCCCCTTACGGCCCGCCCCCTGAACTAAGCATTGCGGTCTTTTAAGGTCGACGATGAAAATAACATCACGCCCGAGATCCGGCAGGTTTTCCGGATCTTGTAGCCTATCTGAGAGTTATGAGACGCCCCATGTCTGACGAAACAACAGAACACGATGATATCTTGTCTGCAGCCGACCAGGCTGCAGTCGAGGCCGATGGTGCGGGCCCCGATGATGGCGCTGATCTTGCCGCGGTTATCGCCAGCCTGGGCATCAGTTCGATGTCGCTTCAGGAGCTGAAAGACAAGTCTCCGGCAGACCTTTTGGCCCTGGCCGAAAAGCTGGAGATCGAAAACGCCAACTCTATGCGTAAGCAGGATATGATGTTTGCGATCCTTAAGGCTATCGCCGACGAGGCCTTAGAGATCAGCGGCAGCGGTACGCTTGAAGTGGTACAAGACGGGTTTGGATTCCTGCGTTCGCCGGAATCGAACTATCTGCCGGGCCCCGATGACATCTACGTCAGCCCCTCGCAGGTTCGGCGGTTTGGCTTACGGACGGGTGACACTGTTGAAGGTGCCATCCGCGCGCCGCGCGAAGGCGAGCGCTATTTTGCCCTGACCAATGTTTCGCGGGTTAATTTTGAAAACCCAGAAAGTGTCCGCCACAAGGTGCACTTTGACAACCTGACGCCGCTCTATCCGGAAGAGCGGCTAAAGATGGAAATCGAAGACCCAACTCTGAAAGATCGTTCGGGCCGGATCATCGACATTGTCGCCCCGCTCGGCAAAGGACAGCGCTGCCTCATAGTGGCGCCGCCACGAGTCGGTAAGACGGTGATGTTGCAGAACATCGCCAAGTCGATCGCAGCGAACCATCCCGAATGTTATCTGATCGTCCTGTTGATCGATGAGCGACCAGAAGAAGTCACTGACATGCAGCGCACCGTTAAGGGTGAGGTGATTTCCTCGACCTTTGACGAACCCGCCACGCGACACGTTCAGGTGGCCGAGATGGTCATCGAGAAGGCCAAGCGCCTGGTGGAACACAAGCGCGACGTTATCATCCTGCTAGACTCGGTTACCCGACTAGGGCGCGCCTACAATACAGTGGTGCCATCCTCGGGGAAGGTGCTGACAGGTGGCGTGGACGCCAACGCGCTGCAACGGCCCAAGCGCTTCTTCGGGGCGGCCCGAAACGTGGAAGAGGGCGGTTCGCTTACAATCATTGCCACAGCCCTGATTGAAACGGGCTCACGGATGGATGAAGTCATTTTCGAAGAGTTCAAGGGCACCGGTAACAGCGAAATTATCCTGGACCGCAAGGTTGCCGATAAGCGGATCTTCCCGGCGATCGACATTCTAAAATCCGGTACCCGTAAGGAAGAGCTGATTACACCGAAGGAACAGCTGCAGAAGACCTATATTCTGCGTCGCATTCTGAATCCGATGGGCCCGCAAGATGCCATTGAGTTCCTGATGGATAAGCTGCGCCAGAGCAAGAACAACGGCGACTTCTTCCAGTCGATGAATACCTAAAAGCAACAGCCGAACGAATTGTCGGCACTTGCGACAGCGAAATATTGGTTTTGGTAGACGCGTAGGCATCGCATGTCTTGCTCAAACTCTGCTAAGATGCCGTGCTGATCGCGCTTCGGCAGGCCGACGGGAGCATGTGTCCCGTCGGCACCCGAATCTTTCCCTCTAGCGATTTTAGTCTAATGCCGAGGCCTCGTGTGTCGGGACGTTTTCTATCGTGTCGCTCACTTAGGGTTGGTAGTCCTAAGGAATCAGCAGGCTCGATCCGGTGGTTCGGCGCCCCTCCAGAGCTTCGTGAGCGGCGCGGGCGTCTTTGAGGGCAAAGGTTTGGTTCACCCGCACCTTGAAGTGGCCCTTTGCGACGGCCTCGAAAACAGTGTTCGCGCTGGCGTTTAATTCTTCCGGGTTGGATGTGTAGTCAAACACGCCGGGACGGGTCAGGAACAAAGACCCGAACTTCAGACGTTGCACAGAGACGTTTTCTGCGGGCCCGGACGCATTGCCGAAGCTGGCCAGCATCCCGCGCGGGCCCAGGCTGTCCAGACTGGCCTCCAGCGTGGCGGCCCCAATGCCATCATAGACGACGGGCACGCCCTTGCCGTTGGTGAGGTCGCGTACGCGGGCGGCAATGTCTTCCTGGCCATGGAGGATGACTTCGGCACAGCCGTTGGCCTTTGCCGCGGCCACTTTTTCTGCCGACCCGACAGTGCCGATCACCCGAGCGCCGAGGCTGGTTGCCCATTGGCTAAGAATGGTTCCCATGCCCCCTGCTGCCGCGTGCACCAGTATGGTTTGCCCAGGTTTCACGTGAAACACGCGCATTAGAAGCATTTCGGCGGTCATGCCTTTGAGCATGATCGCGGCTGCCGTGTTGAAATCGATGCTTTCGGGCAGCTTCACGGCCTTCCAGGCCGGCAGCACATAGTATTCGGCATAGGCACCGACCGGCGCGCCGGCGGCATATCCGACCCGATCGCCAACCCTATGGCTGTTCACGCCCTCGCCAACCGCGTCGACAACGCCCGCACCCTCTGAGCCGGGACAACCAGGCAGGGGCATGGGGTTGGCGCCCGTGCGCTGATAGGTCTCGATAAAGTTTAGGCCGATGGCGGCCTGTTTGACCCGAACTTGGCCTGGGCCAGGATCAGGGATCGGCACATCGACTGCCTGCAACACGTCCGGCCCGCCGGTTTGCTCAAACTGGATCCGCAACATGGTTCTGGACCTCCTTCTTTTGTGACACACTTATAGAGTTTGGGTTATAGCGCCAGGAATACGGAGTGCGCCATGAAGGTGACGATCGAAGTGGACTGTACCCCGGCGGAAGCGCGGGCCTTCATGGGCTTACCGGACGTATCACCGCTAAACGAACACCTCGTCCGCGAGATGCAGAAGCGGCTGAGCGCGAACATCAACATGCTGGCCCCCGATGAGCTTTTGAAGAACTGGATGGCGCTCGGGGCCGGTGCCCAAGAGCAGTTCCGCAATTTGATGACTGCCGCCACCACGGCAGGCATGAGCAAGAAATCCTAAACCGCCGATGATTGATACTATTGTTGCGCTGGCCACCGCGCCTGGCCGCGCGGCCTTAGCGGTCGTTCGCCTCTCGGGGCCCGGTACCGCGGCCCTGGTGCAAGCGTTGGCTGGGTCACTGCCGGTGCCGCGCCGCGCTAGCCTCCGCCGGCTTAGCCACTGTAATGCTGCGCTGGATCAGGGCCTGGTGCTTTGGATGCCGGGTCCCGCGAGCTATACGGGCGAGGA
>CANKEA010000162.1 GCA_947480815.1 Caulobacterales bacterium
CTGTGCCATGCAGGAATGGAACACCACCTGGAGCAGTAGGTCGCCGAGTTCATCGCGACGGTCGGCCATGTCGCCGCGCTCGATCGCGTCGGCCACCTCATAGGCTTCTTCAATTGTGTAGGGCGCGATGGTGGCGAAGGTCTGCTCGATGTCCCACTGACAGCCCTCGTCGGGATCACGCAATTTGGCCATGATCGACAAGAGTTCGGCCATTGGATCATCAGGCATTTTGAGGATCTCAACCATTGGCATCTCGCAGGGCTAGCTCCGCCAGGATGGCGGCGTGGCGCTGCCTGCCCAGGCGGTAACTCAACAGTATCAAGGCCGCGATCATGCACAGCACGGCGGGCAGACCGATGAACAGGAACGTCAACACACTCAGAGCGGCGGACGAGTCTACCCCATTCGCCTGGGCGTGAAAGCCCGCCCTGGCCAGGATCGGAAACGTTAATCCCACCGCCAGAGCCGAGCCTAGCTTGGCCGTACTAGCTAGGATAGCATAGAGAAGTCCAGTTCGGTCGACCCCACCGGTCAGGCGAACGTCGTCGCTGACGTCGGCCATCATGGCGCGCAGCAGCAGAGACGCCGCCGAATAGGGGATGCCGGCGAACACCACCGCGAGGATAGAGGGCCCTAAGGCTCCGCTCGACGGTAGCATCAGCAGGGCAAGCTGCGACAGTCCGGTCAGGGCCGCGCCCAGCGCCACGGCGCGGTGCTTCTCAAACCCGCGGGCCAGCGCTGTCCACAAGGGCGAGAAGATCAAGCCAGAGGTGAAATAGACCAACAGCAGCAAGCCGGTATTGCCAGCGCTAACGTGCTTGACCCGTTCGAAATAGAAAAAGAACAGTGCGGCAACCACGCCCAGGCCCAGGTTGAACATCAGGTCGACCGCAACGATGCGGCGTACGGCCGCATTGGCGAACAGGCCGATATAGTCGCTCCAGTTGCTTGTGTTACGCGCCAGGGGGGCCGGCGGCTCAGGTGCCAGCATTAGGCCTATGCCAAAGGTAGCGGGCGTGGCGATCATGATCAGCCAGCCCATCGACTGTACGCTGAGCGACCGGGCAACGGTCGGCGCGACATGCATCAACAGGGGCAGGGCGGCCAGCACCAAGGCAGTCAGCACCCCGGTCACGTTGGCGAACTGCCACCAGCCATAAATCCGTGACCTTTGATTATAATCCTCGGATAGCTGCGCGCCCCAGGCGGTTTGGGCCAGGACGCAGATCGAAAACGCCAGGTAGGCCACGGCCAGCCAGACCAGCAAATAGGTTGAAGATACGCCTGGCTTGGCGAAGAACAGGAACCAGCCGGAGACGAAAAGGGGCAGGGTCCCCAGGGCCAGCCAGGTCTTGAATCGACCAAAACGCGTGCGTGTGCTGTCCATCAACGCTCCCAGCAAGGGATCGACACCCACATCGATTAGCCGCACCCAAGTGAAAATAGCCCCCACCGCCGCCAGGCCCAGGCCCAGCTCGTTGGCGTAATATTCGGGTAGATAGACCACCAGCGGCAGGCCGAGCGCCGCCAGGGGTACGCAAGGCGCAGCGAAAGCGGCCAGCACCCAGGCGGGTCGGCGTGTGGTCTGCATGAGAACTCCCCAGGGACTCGGGCCCGCAGGGAAGGAGCTTAGCGAGTCGCTGTCGTGCCGTCGCGGGCGACCTTATAGGCCATCATATCGAATGCGCGCTCAGCGGCCGTCCAGGTGCTTGAGCCGACGGCTTCGGTAATGTCGTGATCATACCAGCTGTATTTTACGGGTATGACGCGGCCGTCAGCATAGGTCACCGAGCCTTCGATTGAGGCACCGCCAATGCCAATGCTTAACCAGGAAAGCCCTGTGGTATCGCTCATTTGCTGAAAGGTGGGGTGGTTGGGCTTGGCGTCAGCGATCACCAGACTGAACTTGGCACCGTCGAGCGCAGGATCGCCCTGGCGCTTGGCCATCGATTGGATCGATTGGGTCAGATCCTGTCGAAGGTAGGTCAATTCACGATCGCCGTATTTGTGGGCTTTTTTCTGAAGATCCTTGCCGATGGCAATGTCGACAGTCGGCGCAGCGCAGGCAATTCCGGCAACGAACACGCCTACAAGAGCTAGGGTGGCGATAATCATAGAGTGACGCATTGATGGGCTCCGAAAAGTCATCTCGAGGTCTTACTGTGGGCCGCAAAGCACAGGTTTCCAAGTCTTGCCTGAACGCAGGCTTAACAAGTCTGATTGATCGTGCCGCGCCCTTGCATTCGCCAGGGTGCTGATGGACTGTCTCCATAAGGACAAAACGGAGGATGAGAATGACCCAGCCGGCTCGATCTTCGGCACCTTACGGCGTTCTGGTCCTTCGCGTCCTGCTCGGATGCCTTTTCATCGCCCACTTGTGCTGGAAGTTCTTCATTCTCAAAGGTGGCTTCACCGGTTGGTGGAATGGGCTGTTGCACAATGGTTATGCGCCCTATGTGCCGCCCTACGTTGCCTCGGTGGAATTTGCCGGCGCGATCTTGCTGATCCCCGGAATCCTGACCCGCTATGTGGTGATCTTCGCCATCCCGATGATGCTCGGCGCGGCGCAGTTCTGGGCTATGCGCAAAGGGTTCTTTTTCACCGGCGCCGGCTGCGAGATGCCACTGACGTGGGCGACACTCTTGGTTATTCAGGCGCTGCTGGGTGATGGCCCGTACGCCCTCGTTAAATCACCGGAATTTCGTTCCGTTTTCGCCAAGCTGCACAAGGCTTGACGAGTAGACCTCAGGACCGCGACGTGACCGCTTCAGGAGCCTCGATGCAAGCGCCCCCTCCGAGCCTATGGCGACGCCTGACCCAGTTCGGCGGCGTGAAACAGCTGCGTGCGCGTAACTCGCAGGTTTCGGCTGCGGTGCGCCTGGCCAAGGTGCTGCTGAGCGAAAAAGGCGAACTCAGTGGTGCGCGTCACGCCACGGCTCTGGCCGCGCACTATGACCTCATGAAAGAAAGCCAGCTGGTGTCGTTTTTCTCCGCACTGGTGATGGATTTCGACGCGCCGGTCGCTGAGCTGAGTGCCGCCGCACGGGCCTATTTGGAAGATCCAAACCCGGCGACATCCAGTCGATTAGCCAAGATCTCCGAGCCCCCGCGCCAGGAGTTGATCCGCCGCCTTAACATGGCGCCAGGTGGTGCCGCCCGCATCCTGCACATGCGCGAGCAAGTACTGAACCTTTTGAAAGCTCACCCCGAATTCGCGCCCCTGGCCGAAGATTTGCGACACCTTCTGGCCTCCTGGTTCAATCGGGGCTTTTTACAGATGCGTCAGATTGATTGGCGTACCCCGGCCTTCGTGCTGGAAAAGCTCATCAAATACGAAGCAGTGCACCAAATCGGCGACTGGGACGACCTTCGCCGTCGGGTGCAGGGGGATCGGCGCTGCTATGGTTTCTTCCATCCGGCACTGCCGGACGAACCTCTGATCTTCGTTGAGGTGGCGCTCACCCGGGTCATGAACGATGCCATTGGCCCACTCTTGGCCCAGGAAATGGGGCAGGGGGCGGATAAGCCCAAGGCCGCCATCTTCTATTCCATCAGCAACTGTCAGTCTGGTCTGCGCGGCATTCAATTTGGCAATATGCTGATCAAACAGGTTGTGGCCGATATCAAGGCCGAGGCACCCTCGGTCAGGACGTTCGCGACCCTATCGCCGATCCCAGGGTTCCGGGCCTGGCTCGACAAGGCGATCGCAAACGGGGACGTGGCAGACGCCGAACTTGCTGAAAAACTTGCGACCCCGGACTGGAAATCCGATCGAGACCTTTGCAACGCACTGCGTGGACCCATGTTGACGCTCTGCGCGCGCTATCTGATGCAACTCAAGCCCGACGGGAAAGTCAGCGGAATTACCGATCCGGTGGCAAAATTCCATCTCTCCAATGGGGCCCGTATTGAACGGGTTAATTGGCTCGCCGACGTTTCGGCGAAGGGTATGCGTGAGAGCTGGGGCCTGATGGTCAACTACCGCTACGTGCCGAATGACATTGAGAACAACCACGCCGCCTTTGTCGAACGCGGTCAGATCGTTCACTCGCGTGGAATCAGAAATCTTGTGCAGGGCCGTCCGCAGAGCGGCGCGGATAAGAATCGTCTGTCGACCTAGGGGCGTCGATCAACGCTCCTCTCGAACCTTGATCCACATTGCGCCTAAGATATATTATC
>CANKEA010000163.1 GCA_947480815.1 Caulobacterales bacterium
ACCTTGGACAGGTCGGGAAGCTGGCCGTAGGGCGCGTCGAGCACCTCGACGTCCTTGATCTTGAGCTGTTTGACCACGTCCGTGACCCAGTCCTTGCCGAAGGACTCGAAGGCGACCAGCTGCACGGGCCTTGGCCCCAGCATTGACCACAGGGCGGCTTCCACCGCGCCGGTGTCGGAGCCCGGCATGATGCCGATCAGATAGTCCTGCGGCACGCCCAGCACGTCGCGCGTCTGGTCGATGGCGGCCTTGAGGCGCGCCTTGCCCAGCTTGCAGCGGTGCGAGCGGCCAAGGACCGCCTGGGCTAGATTTTCGGAGGACCATCCAGGACGCTTTGCACAAGGTCCGGATGAAAATTCGGGATGCGCGGGGCGCATCGCCGGCTTGGCGAGGGTCGTCATCTGTGGTGTCTCCCATCCTTACAGATGGACTGCGCCCCGTTGGGAGGGCGTGGCCCGGGGCGGGAAGACATCTTTTCGCGGGCGGGCGCAAGTGAAACTTTTCGCACCGCACAACGGCTGCGCGCTCATGTTCCGCTTCGGCGCGAAATGGTGACCTCAGGCCAGCGCGCCAGCGCACTGGCGGCCGCGCGCGCAAACTCCGCGCCTTCCGGCCACAGCGGATTGGGCCGGATATGCATGGCCAGCACATCTTCAAAACCAAACGGAGCCGCCAAGGTCATGCTCCCGTCGGCCTCTAGCCGCGCGCCGACGGCGAAGGTTGGGCTGACAAACCGGGTAAGGGCCTCGGCCGTGCCCACTAACGGCGCATAGGGTTCGCCGAACTTGCCCTCGAACCACAGGTGCACGCGGGCCTGGTTTCTGACCTCGACCTGCTCGTCGAGCGGCGACGCAAAAGCCTGGCGCACCCGAGCAATCACTGCATCCTCGGCGTCCCAGCCGGTATCGGGATCGAAATAGCCCAGGTCGTAGTCCTTCAGGCCGTAGTCCGGGTCACGGCCGCTGCGCACATTCCAAACCGTCTGGTAGATCGCCCCGGAAAAAATCAGCCAATCGTTCAGGGCGAGGTCGCGCGCAGTTTGCAGAACCGTCATCAGACGCGGGCTTGCGCGCAGCAGGGTCTCGACGCAGGCCGCGTCGCTCATGCTCATCGCAGTGGCCAGCCGTGATCGAGCGGACCGTGACCGCCCCCTAGACCCGGCGCTCGGGCGATGGCCGTGCGGACATAATCGATAGCCCGCTCGACGCTGTGTTCCATCGAAAGGCCCTGGGCCAAACCTGTCGCGCAGGCGCTCGCCAAGGTGCAGCCCGTGCCGTGGGTGTGGCGGCTCTGCAAGCGGGGGGCAGCAAAGATTCGCGCGCCCTCGCTCGACAGCAACACGTCGGTTACCGTGTCGCCCTCCAGGTGGCCCCCCTTCATCAGCACAGCCTTAGCGCCCATGGCCATCAAGGCCCGACCGGCGGCGTGCAAACCCGCCAGGCTATCGATAGCCATACCGGTCAGCGCCGTGGCCTCCGGCGCATTCGGCGTCAGCAGGCCGGCGCGAGGAATAAGAAGATTGATCACAGCCTCGATCGCCTCATCCGCCAATAGGGATGCACCGCCCTTGGCAACCATCACCGGATCAATCACCGCGGGAACCGGCCCCGCATGGTCGATCAACCCAGCCACGGCGGCCACCATGGCCGCGTCGCCCAGCATGCCAGTCTTGATGGCGTCGGCTCCGATGTCATCCAGCACGGCCCGCCCCTGGGCCTCGACGACGGACGGATCGATCGGGACCACACCCGTCACGCCCAAGGTATTTTGCACCGTGATGGCGGTGATGGCCGTTGCCGCGTAGCCCCCCAACATGGTGACGGTCTTGATGTCGGCCTGGATGCCGGCACCGCCGCCGCTGTCTGACCCGGCGATGATCAGCACGCGCCCTTTCACGAGCCCGCCAAGGCCGCCAAGGGCTCCCCTTCAAGCCTGCAGCCGATCCATTCGTCGATCAGCCGCGCGCCTAGGCTCTCGTAGAAGCCGATCGACGCGGTGTTCCATTGCAGCACTGACCAGTACATCCGGCCCAAGTTCTCCTCCACGCAACGCCGCGCCAGGCTGCCCAGCAAGGCCTTGCCCACGCCCCGGCCCCGCGCGGGCGGGCGCACGTAGAGGTCTTCAAGATAGAGTCCAAAACGGCCGCGGAAGGTGGAATAGCTGTAGAACCAGAGCGCCAGCCCCACCGGCTCGCCGTCTAGGTCAGCGATCTCGCAGAACACGCGCGGCGCGTCTGAAAAAAGCGCGGCAGCGATGTCGGCGGCGGTGGCCGACATCTCGTGGCTCAGCTTCTCATATTCTGCCAGGTCGCCGACCAGTTGCACGATGAGGTCGGCGTCGGCGGCGACGGCGGGACGGACGGAGACGGTCATGGCTCAGACTTGGCGGATCGCCGCGTCCACGTCCAGGGCCTGAATGGTGGCCGCAACGTCGTGCGCGCGCACGACGGCGACCCCGGCGCGGGCACCCGCTAGGGCAATAGCGAGCGATCCGGCAAGCCGGTCTGCGGGTTCGACAGCAGGCGGATACAGGGCGGCAATGAAGCGTTTGCGGCTAGCCCCCAAGAGGACGCGATAGCCGCGCGAGGCGAGGCGCGGCAGGCCGGCAATCAGGGCCAGATTGTGATCGGTAGTCTTCCCAAATCCCAGGCCCGGATCGAGCCAGATGCGGTCGGGCGCAACGCCAGCCTGCTGGGCGGCCAGGGCCCGCTGTAACAGGTAGGCCTCGACCTCCGCCGCTACGTCATCGTATCGTGGGTCGTCCTGCATGGTGCGCGGCTCACCCCGCATATGCATCAGCACGACATTGCATCCCAGGCTTGCCGCCGTGGCCAGGGAAAGTGGATCGTGCCCCAGAGCGGTGACGTCATTCCAGATCGTGGCCCCGGCGGCCATGGCGGCCTGGGCCACCGCCGGCTTCATCGTATCGACGCTGATCGCAATAGCGCTGTCCTGGCGGATGGCCTCGATCAGGGGCAGCAGCCGCTCCAGCTCGGTCTGCTGTGAGACGGGCGCCGCACCCGGCCGCGTGGATTCGGCACCCAGATCGAGGATGTCTGCGCCCTCGGCTATCAGCCTTCGCGCATGGTCCAGGGCTCGGCGGGGCACAAGGAAACGACCGCCATCGGAAAAGCTGTCGGGCGTCAGGTTGACGATCCCCATCACCAGGGGACGGCGCATGGATTCTGGACTCGGCGAAGACATAGCCCCGCCTTCGCTTGCGGCACCCGGCGGGAGCAAGACCTGAATCAGCATGAGCGTGTGATGGCCACAGCCCGCTCACCAGCCGATGTATTTGATGAAGGTTGGCAGTGTATCGGCCCAGACGTCAAAATCGTCATCAAGGCCAGAGTAGGTCCGCCCGCGGTTAACATTCACATCGTATTGGACGTAGGGGTCGCCATCCTCGTTGAGATAGGCCTTCAGATAGCGATTGTTTTTATTCCATTGGTTGGCCACGGGCCCGGTCAATCCGTCCTTCAAATCGAAGAAGGCCGAGAACTGGACCGACTGACAGCGGTCGCCCTCGCAGTCGTAAAGATAGACCTGGAATTTAGCGCCGCTCCTGACGCTGTCGACCTTGGGGCCGCCCTGGTTGGTCTTGCCGATGATAGACTCAAAGCCCCGCCCCCCCAGCCAGGCGGCCACCTCCGGCCCGGTCATCCCGCCAGTGTCGATAAGTTTGGGCCCCAGCGGGGTCTGGGCCGCAGCCGGTAAAGCCGCCACCAGCACGGCGGCGAGCGCTGCAACGATGATCGTCTTCATACCAAGCCCCCAGGTTGCAAGGATAGAGCCTCTCACGCCCGCTAGCGCGGCGCTACGCCGGTTCGGAATCCGTTCGAGTGCTGACCGGCACCGCCATTGCGAGGGCCGCCAGCTTGGCCTCGGCCTCTTCACGTATGGGCCTAATGCCCTTGAGCACGCCGGTGATCTCGTCACCCGAGAGGGTTTCATACTCAAGCAATGCCTTGGCCAGGGTGTGCAGGTCGTCGATCTTCTCGGTCAGAATCCGCCGCGCATCGACTAGCCCGCCATCGACCAGGCGGCGCACTTCGGAATCGATCTTGCGGGCCGTTTCCTCAGATACGTTCTGGGTCCGCGCCACCGAATGGCCCAGGAATACTTCATCCTGGTTGTCGCCATAGGCCACCTGGCCAACCACGTCGGAATAGCCCCA